>JAPSFT010000040.1 GCA_035063765.1 Deltaproteobacteria bacterium | reverse complement strand
CCGCTCGCAAGGCGCGCGACCGAGCCATGGCCGTCGCCATGGGGAGGGAGCGCAACGCTGCGAGCGGCCCGTCGCCGCGATCGAATGCAGGCGAACTTCCGAGACAGGGCACTAGATGGCGAGCGCCCCGCGGCCCGACCCGGGCGTGCCGGAGCCCGGCACCAACCGGAACCTGCTCTTCGCGGGCGCGCTCTTCGAGGAGCTGGCGGCGGCCGGCGTCCGCCATGCCTGCCTGTGCCCCGGCTCGCGGTCGGCGCCGCTCGCGATCGCGGCGGCGGCGACGCCGGGGCTGCGGGTCTGGACCCACGTAGACGAGCGTGCCGCGGCCTTCTTCGCGCTCGGGCTCGCGAAGGCCGCTCGTGCTCCTGTCGCCCTCCTGTGTACTTCGGGAACGGCGGCCGCCAACTTCCTGCCGGCCGTGATCGAGGCGAGCTTCGCCCGCGTCCCGCTCGTCGTGCTGACCGCGGACCGGCCGCCCGAGCTTCGCGACTGGGGCGCCGCGCAGACGATCGACCAGCTCCGCCTCTTCGGCACCCACGTGCGCTGGTTCGCGGAGCTCCCGCCGCCGGAGCCGCGTCCCGCGCTGCTGCGGCACCTGCGCGCCACGGCCGCCCGCGCCGCCGCGGTCGCGAGCGGCCCGCCGGCGGGCCCCGTGCACCTGAACCTGCCCTATCGCGAGCCGCTCGAGCCGACGCCGCTCGCCGGCGACCGCGAGGCGCTCGCGGAAGCCACGCCGGCTTGCGGCGCGCCGCGCCCGCGGCTGCGCGTCCGGGCGGCGCGGGCCGAGGCCGACCCGGAGCAGGTGCGCCGCCTCGCCGCGCAGGTGCGGGCGACACGCTGCGGCGTCCTCCTGTGCGGGCCCGACGACCGCGATCCCGCGCTCGCCGCCGCCGCCGCGCGCTTCGCGCGCGCCGCCGGCTGGCCGCTGCTCGCCGACGGCGCCTCGCCCCTGCGCCGCGGCCCGCACGTCCCGGCGACGCCGGTCTGCGGCGCGCACGACGCCTTCCTGCGCGCGGAGCGCTTCGCCGCACGGCAGGCGCCCGAGCTGGTGCTCCGCCTCGGCGCGCCGCCGACCAGCCAGGCCACCGCGCGTTGGCTCGATCGCCACCCGGATGCGGAGCTCTGGATCGCCGATCCCGAGGGCGGCTTCGCCGACCCGGGCCACGCGGCGCGCGAGATCCTCCGCGCGGACCCGGCGGCGCTCTGCCACGCCCTCGCCGACCGGCTCGAGGCGCAGGCGCCGCGCGCGGCGAGCCCCTGGCTCGCGGCCTTCCTCGCGGCCGAACGACTCGCGCAGGCCGTGCTCACGCGCGGCATCGCGGCCGAGCCGCGGGCCTTCGCCCCGGCCGTGGTGCGCGCCCTCGCGCGCGCCCTGCCCGAGGGTGCGGCCCTGTTCGCCTCGAACAGCATGCCGGTGCGCGACGTCGAGGGCTTCCTGCCGCCCGCGCCGCGGCGGCTGCGGGTGCTCGCGAGCCGCGGCGCCAACGGGATCGACGGCATCCCGAGCACCGCGCTCGGTGCCGCGGCGGCGCTCGGCGCCCCGCTCGCGCTGCTCACCGGCGACCTCGCCTTCCTGCACGACGTGGGCGGCCTGCTGGCGGCCCGCCGGCACGGGCTCTCGGCGCTGATCGTGGTGGCGAACGACGACGGCGGCGGGATCTTCTCGCACCTGCCCGTCGCGCAGTTCGGCTCCGCCTTCGACTTCGAGACGCTCTTCGCGGCTCCCCACGGCGCCGACCTTTCGCTCGCTACCGCCCTGGCCGGCGGCCGCCACGAGATCGTGACGGAGGCCGCCGCGCTCGACGCGGCCCTCGCCCGGGGGCTCGCGGCCGGCGGCCTGCAGGTCGTGGAGGTGCCGATGGAGCGCGCCGCCAACACGGCCCACCATCGCGCGCTCTGGCAGGCCGTCGCCACGGCCGTCGACGCGGAGCTCGCGCCGTGAGCGCAGCGGCGCTCACGGCATCGCCCACCCGGCGGCTGCGCGTCGGGAGCCGCGGCCGCGCGCTCCACGTGGAGCTGCGGGGTACGGGGGCCCCGGTCCTGCTGCTGCACGGCTTCACCGGCTCGCTGCGGCCGCTCGACGCGACCGCCGCCGGCCTGCGGGCCGCGGGCCACGCGACGATCGCCGTGGACCTGCTCGGCCACGGCCGTTCGGACGCGCCGCGCGCGCCCGAGGCCTACACGATGGAGCGATGCACGCAGGACCTGGCCGCCGTGCTCGACGCCGCGGGCGTGCGCGATGCCGCCGTGCTCGGCTACTCGATGGGCGGGCGCATCGCGCTCGGCTTCGCCTGCGCGCGTCCCGAGCGCGTGCGTGCGGCGGTGCTGGTCGGCGCCTCGGCGGGGATCGCCGACCCGGTCGAGCGCGCCGCCCGGCGCGCGGCGGACGAGGCGCTCGCGGCCGCCATCGAGCGCGACGGCGTGGCCGCCTTCGTCGAGCGCTGGATGGCGCAGCCGCTCTTCGCGAGCCAGGCGCGGCTCGGGCCGGAGGCTCTCGCCCGGGCACGGCGGGAGCGGCTCGCCAACCGGGCGGCCGGCCTCGCCGGCTCGCTGCGCGGGGTCGGCACGGGCGCGCAGCCGCCGCTGCACGAGGCCCTCGCACGCCTCGCGACGCCCTTCCTCTTCGTCGCCGGCGCCGAGGACCCGAAGTTCTGCGCGATCGCCCGGGAGCTCGCCGGGCGCGCCCCGCGCGGGCGCGCGGTCGTCGTTCCCGGCGCCGGCCACGCGGCGCACCTCGAGAGCCCCGCCACCTTCCTCGCCGAGGCGTGCGCGTTCCTGCGCGCGCTTCCCGATCCCGAACCCACGAGACCCAGGAGGACCCCATGACGACGCCGCTCACGACCCCCCCGGACTGGAAGGCGGTACGCGACTACCAGGACATCCGCTTCGAGAAGATCCCGGGCATCGCGAAGATCACGATCTGCCGGCCCGAGGTGCGCAACGCCTTCCGCCCGCAGACGCTCTTCGAGCTGATCGACGCCTTCGCGCGCGCCCGGGAGGACCAAGAGGTCGGCGTGGTGCTCTTCACGGGCGAGGGCCCGGACGCCTTCTGCTCGGGCGGCGACCAGCGCGTGCGCGGCGACGCCGGCTACGTCGGCGACGACGGCGTCCCGCGGCTCAACGCGCTCGACCTCCAGCGCGTGATCCGCAGCCTGCCGAAGCCCGTGATCGCGCTGGTCGCCGGCTACGCGATCGGCGGCGGCCACGTGCTGCACCTCCTGTGCGACCTCACGATCGCCGCCGAGAACGCGCGCTTCGGGCAGACCGGGCCGCGCGTCGGCTCCTTCGACGCGGGCTTCGGCGCCGCATACCTGGCGCGCGTGGTCGGCCAGAAGAAGGCCCGCGAGATCTGGTACCTGTGCGAGCAGTACGGCGCCGGCGAGGCGCTCGCGATGGGGCTCGTCAACAAGGTCGTACCGCTCGCCGAGCTCGAGGCGGCCGGCGTCGCGTGGGCGCAGCGCATCCTCTCGCACAGCCCCCTGGCGATCCGCTGCCTCAAGGCCGCCTTCAACGCCGACTGCGACGGCCAGGCCGGGATCCAGGAGCTGGCGGGCAACGCGACGCTCCTGTTCTACATGACCGAGGAGGCGCAGGAGGGGCGCGACGCCTTCGTCGGCAAGCGCGCGCCCGCCTTCGAGCGCTTCCCCTGGCGGCCGTGAGCGCCGCCGCCCTGCCCCGTCCGGGCTCCGCCGGCGCCTGGTGGCTGGCCGCGCGCCCGCGCACGCTGCCGGCCGCGCTGGCGCCGATCGCCGCCGGGACCGGGGCCGCGGCGGCCGAGGGCCGTGCCGACCCCGGCCTCGCGCTCGCCTGCCTGGCGACGGCGCTGCTCCTCCAGCTCGCCGCGAACCTCGCGAACGACCTCTACGACCACGAGCGCGGGGCCGACACCGCCGGGCGTCTCGGGCCCGCACGGGCGGCGGCGAGCGGCCTGCTCTCGCCGGGCGCCCTGCGCGCCGGCCTCGGGGCGGCGCTCGTCGCGGCGGCGGCGAGCGGCCTCGTGCTCGTCGCGCGCGGCGGCTGGCCGGTCGCCCTGGCGGGCTCCCTCGCGCTGCTCGCGGCCTGGGCCTACACGGGCGGGCCCTGGCCGCTCGCCTACCACGGCCTCGGCGACGCCGCCGTCTTCGTGTTCTTCGGCGTCGTCGGCGTCGCCGGGAGCCACGGGCTCCAGGCGGGGGCGGCCTCGCCGCTCGCGTTCGCGGCGGCGGTGCCGCTCGGCCTGCTCGCGACGGCGATCCTCGCGATCAACAACCTGCGCGACCGCGAGGGCGACGCGCGCGCGGGCAAGCGCACGCTCGCCGTGCGGCTCGGCGCGCGGCGCGCGCGCCGCTACACCGTCGTGCTCCTGCGCGCGCCGTTCTGGCTGCTGGCGCCCGTCGCCTTCGTCGCGGGGAGCGCCTGGGCGCTCGCACCGATCGCCCTCGCGCCGCGCGCCGGACGGCTCGCGGCCGCGATCGCGGGCGGGCTCGACGGTCCCGCCCTCGACCCCGCGCTGGCCGCGACCGCGCGGCTCACGGCCGGCTTCGGCGTCCTGCTCGGCGCGGGGCTCGCGCTCGCGGGCGCCGCGTGAGGATCGTGCGGGCGCGCGTCGTGCCGATCGCGCTGCCGCTGCGCGCGCCGCTCGCGACCGCGCACGGACCGCTCCGCGAGCGCCGCGGGGCCCTGCTCGTGCTCGACGGCGACGACGGGCGCCGGGGCCTCGGCGAGGCGACCCCCGTCGCGGGCTTCGGGCTCGAGGAGGCGCCGCGCGCGCGCGAGGCCCTGGCCGTCCTCGCGGCGCACGTGCTCGGCGCGGAGCCGGACGCGCGCGACGCCCTGCTCGACGACGCCGCGCGCCTCGCGCCCGGTGCCCCCTGTGCCCGCGCGGCGCTCGACACCGCGCTCCACGACCTCGCGGCGCAGCAGGCGGGCCTCCCGCTCGCCGCGCTCCTCGCCCGCAGCGCCGGGCAGCCGCACGCGCGCGCCCGCGTCGCCGCCTGCGCCCTGCTCGCGGGGGCGACGCCCGCGGCGGCGGCGGGCGAGGCGCGGCGCGCGGCCCGGGCAGGCTTCTCGTGCGTGAAGCTCAAGGTCGGCGCCGCCCCGCCGGCCGACGACCTCGCGCGGGTCGCAGCCGTGCGGGCCGCGCTCGGGCCCGACGCCGGCCTGCGCCTCGACGCCAACGGCGCCTGGCGCTCCGCCGGCCAGGCGCTGCGCGCGCTCGCGCGGCTCGCGGTCCACGCGATCGAGCTCGTCGAGCAGCCGGTGCCGGCGCGCGACGTGGCGGCGCTCGCGGCCGTGCGCGCCGGCTCGCCGATCCCGGTCGCCGCCGACGAGGCCGCCGCCGACCCGGCCGGGCTCGCGCGCGTGCTCGCGGCGGGCGCCGCCGACGTGGTCGTCCTCAAGCCGAGCGCGCTCGGCGGGCTGCGGGCGACCCTGCGGGCCGCCGCCCGCGCGCGCGAGGCCGGCTGCGCCGTCTTCGTCACCTCGCTCCTCGACGGGGCCGTGGCGCGCGCCGCCGCGCTCGCCTGCGCCGCGGCGCTCCCGGAGCCGCTCCTCGCCTGCGGCCTCGCGACCGGCACCCTGCTCGAGGCCGACCTCGGCGCGGGCCCCGCGCTGCGGGCCGGCGCGCTCCTCGTGCCGCCCGGGCCGGGGCTCGGCGTCGCGCTCGATCCCGCCCGGCTCGCGCGCGTCGCCGAGGGCCGCGGGCGCGTGATCACGCGGCTCGGCGAGGCGGCGGCGTGAGGCCCTGGCTCTGCGTGCGCGCCGAGCGCTCGCCGCACGCCCCGGCGCTCCTGTGGCGGGGCGGGGTCGTGACGTGGCGCGAGCTGGCGGCGCGGGCGGCGGCGCGCGCCGCCGCGCTGTGCGCCGCGGGCGTCCGGCCAGGCGACCGGGTCGCCGCGCTCCTGGGCAACGATCCCGCCTTCGTCGAGCTGCTCCACGCGGTGCCGCAGGCCGGCGCGATCCTGGTACCGCTCAACCTGCGCCTCGCGCCCCCCGAGCTCGCGCGCCAGCTCCGCGACGCCGGCGCGCGCCTTCTCGTCCACGGCCCCGGCCCACTCGCCGAGCAGGCGTGCGCGGCGGCCGCGCAGGCGGGGGCGGCGGCGATCGCAGCCGCGGCCCTCGCGGCCCCGGGCCCCGGCGAGGAGCCCGTGCTCGCGCCCGCGGCGCCGGCCGTGATCGTCTACACCTCGGGCACGAGCGGCGAGGCCAAGGGAGTCGTGCTCGGCCATGCGGGCCTCGCGGCCGGGGCCGCGGCCTCGGCGCGCCACCTCGGCACGCACCCCGCGGATCGCTGGCTCGCCTGCCTGCCGCTCTTCCACGTCGGGGGCCTGGCGATCCTCGTCCGCAGCGTCCTCGCAGGCCTGCCGGTCGTGCTCCACGAGCGCTTCGATCCGGCTGCGGTGTCACGCGCCCTCGACGAGGAGCAGGTGACGCTCGCCTCCCTGGTGCCGACGATGCTCGCCCGACTGCTCGACGAGCGCCGGGGCCGGCCGCCGGGCGCGGCGCTGCGGGCGGTCCTGCTCGGCGGGGCCGGAGCGCCGGCCCCGCTGCTCGAGCGCGCGGCCGGGGCCGGCTGGCCCCTGCTCCCGACCTATGGCCTCAGCGAGGCCGGCTCGCAGGTGGCGACCCTCCCGCCGGGAGCGCCGCTGCGCGCCGACGGGGGCGGGCTGCGCCCGCTGCCGGGCACCGGCGTGCGGATCGCGCCGGAGGGCGAGATCCAGGTGCGCGGCCCGACCCTGATGCAGGGCTACTGGGGGCGCCCCGCGGCGAGCGCGCGCGCGCTCGCCGGCGGCTGGCTGCGCACCGGCGACCTCGGCGCGCTCGACGCGGACGGCACCCTGCGGGTGCTCGGCCGCGCCGACGACATGCTCGTGAGCGGTGGCGAGAACGTCCATCCCGCCGAGGTCGAGACCGCCCTGCTCGCCCATCCCGACGTCGCCGACGCCGGGGTCGCGGGCCTGCCGGACGCGGAGCACGGCGAGCGCCCGGCCGCCTGGGTGGTGCTCGCCCCCGGTGCGCGCGCCGATGCGGGCGCGCTCGAGCGCTTCCTGCGCGCGCGGATCGCCGGCTACAAGGTCCCGCGCAGCTATCGCTTCGTGGCCGCGCTGCCCCGCAACGCCGGCGGCAAGCTCGTGCGGCGGATGCTCGCCGGGGAGGGCGCCGTCGCCGGCTGAGCGCTCGCCTCAGTGGGCTCTCAGTGCCCGAGCCCCGCGTCGCCCGCGAGCGCCTTCGCGATCTCGCCCAGCATCACCTTGGCGTCGCCGAAGAGCATCAAGGTGTTGTCGGCGGTGTAGAGCTCGTTGTCGATGCCGGCGAAGCCAGGGTTCATCGAGCGCTTGTTGGCGATGCAGAGCTTCGCCTTGTCGGCGTCGATGATCGGCATGCCGTAGATCGGGCTCGACTTGTCGTGGCGCGCGGCGGGGTTCACGACGTCGTTGGCGCCGACCACCAGGACCACGTCGGTCTGGGGCAGGTCGCGGTTGATGTCGTCCATCTCGACCAGCGACTCGTAGGGGATGTCCGCCTCGGCGAGCAGGACGTTCATGTGCCCGGGCATCCGGCCCGCCACCGGGTGGATCGCGAACTTCACGTCGACGCCCCGCTTCACGAGCTGGTCGTAGATCTCGCGCACCCGGTGCTGGGCCTGCGCCACGGCCATGCCGTAGCCCGGCACGACGACCACGCTGGTGGCGTTGGCGAGCACGTCGGCGACGTCCTGGGCGGTGGCGCTCTTCACGGCCTTCTGCTCGCCGGCCGGGCCGCCGCCGGCCGCGACCTGCCCGAAGGCGCCGAAGAGCACGTTCGTGAACGAGCGATTCATCGCGCGGCACATGATCACGGAGAGGATGAAGCCCGAGGCGCCGTCGAGGGCGCCCGCGGTGACCAGCAGCCGGTTGTCGAGCACGAAGCCCATCGCGACCGCCGAGAGCCCGGCGTAGGAGTTCAGGATCGAGATCACGGTCGGCATGTCGGCGCCGCCGATCGGGATGATCAGGAGCACCCCGAAGAGCAGCGAGAGCGCCACCACCACCGCGAAGAGCGGCCAGCGCGAGGGGTCCATCACGAGCCCGACCCCGCACAGGATCGCGATCCCGAGCAGCGCCAGGTTCACGTAGTTCTGGCCGCGGTAGGTGATCGGCCGGGTCGGGATCACCTCCTGCAGCTTGCCGGCGGCCATCAGGCTGCCGGTGAAGGTGATGAAGCCGAGCAGCACCTCGACCACGATCGCCGTGATCCGGAAGGTCGTGAGCGTGCCGTCGCCGGCCCACAGCGAGTACTTGGCGATGCCGACGAGGCCCGCGGCCAGGCCGCCGAAGGCGTGGGAGAGGGCGGTCCGCTGCGGCACCGCCGTGAGCGCCACCCGCGAGAGCGGGATGCCGAGCGCCGTGCCCACCGCGAGCGCCACGACGATCCAGAGGTAGCTCGCGATCTCCGGGTGCAGGAGCGTGCCGAAGACCGCCGCCGCCATCCCGACGACGCCCGCCGCGACGCCCCGGCGCGCGGTCTCGGGCCGGTTCAGCCAGCGCAAGGAAAAGATGAAGAGCGCGGCTGCGAGCAGGTACGAGACCTGCGTCAGCACGTGGGCGAAGCCGCTCACTTCCCGGGCTCCCGCTTCTTGAACATCTTGAGCATGCGGTCGGTGATCAGGAAGCCGCTCACGATGTTGGTCATCGAGGCGGCCACGGCCACGGCGCCGAGGATCGTGCTGGCGGTCGTGCGCTGCTCGCCGGTCACGATGATCGACGCCACGATCGCGATCGCGGAGATCGCGTTGGTGAGCGACATCAGCGGCGTGTGCAGCAGCCGCGAGACGTTCTGGATCACCTGGAAGCCGACGAAGCCGGCCAGCAGGAACACCATCAACAGGGCCCAGACGTCGGGGCCCGCGGCCTCATGCATGGGGGGTCTCGTGCATGGTTTCGATCACTCCCGGGCGTGCAGCGGGCGGCAGGATAGGGTAGAGACACGGCCCCGGTCGAGGAGACGCGCGTGGAGTGGTGGCAGGCGCTGGTGCTCGGGCTCGTGGAAGGCATCACCGAGTACCTGCCGATCAGCTCGACCGGGCACCTGATCCTGGCCTCCACGCTCCTGGGCCTGCGCACCCCCGCGAACGCCGGGGCGCTGGCGGCCTTCGAGATCGCGATCCAGGGCGGCGCGATCCTGGCCGTCCTCGGGCTCTACCGCCATCGCGTGCCGCAGGTCTGGAACGGCCTGCGCGGGCGCGATCCGGCCGGGCGGCGGCTGCTCGCGAACCTCCTGCTCGCCTTCCTGCCGGCCGCGCTGCTCGGGCCGCTGCTCGACGACGCGATCGAGGCCCGGCTGTTCCGCGCGCCCCCGGTGCTCGCCGCCCTCCTGCTCGGCGGGATCTGGATGCTCTGGCTCGGGCGCCGGGGGGCCGCCGGCACGCGCGGCGTCGACGCCATCGACGCGCGCACGGCGCTCATGATCGGCCTGTTCCAGTGCGTCGCGATGTGGCCGGGAACGTCGCGCTCCATGATGACGATCGCGGGCGGCGTGCTGCTCGGCCTGCGGCCGCGCGACGCGGCCGAGTTCTCGTTCCTGCTCGGGGTGCCGACGCTCGGCGCCGCCTGCGCCTACAAGCTCGCGGGCAACCTGCTCGGCGACGGCCCGAACCTCTTCGAGCAGCTCGGGGCCGCGCCGGTCGCGATCGGCTTCGCGACGGCCGCGCTGGCCGCGGCGGTGGCGGTGCGCTGGCTGGTCGGCTTCCTCGGCCGCCACGGCCTCGCGCCCTTCGGCTGGTACCGGATCGCGCTCGCGATCGTGCTCGGCGTCCTGTTCTGGACCGGCGCGCTCACCCTCGACGCCGCGTGAGGGGGCTCAGCGCGGCGTCTCGCGCTCGCCGACGTCGTGCGGGCCGGAGTTCGGGAAGCGCTCGGCCGCGAGCAGCGGGAGCGCGCGCTGCACGATCGGATCGGCCGCGAAGCGCTGCTGGATCGCGCCCCCCGCGAGATGGTTCGCGAGCGCGACCAGGATCATCGCCTGGTCGAGCACCAGGTAGGCGTGCGCGACCTCGCCGGTGCGCGGCGCGACCGCGTCGTAGAGGCCGAAGTCCCCGTAGATCGGATAGCGGCGGACGAGCTCGCGCAGGACCGCCCGCGCAGCCGCGGGGTCCACCATGAGCGCGAGCGCGGCGGCGTGGGGGGTCACCGCGCCCGCCGGATAGCCGGCCACGCCCAGCACGCGGGCGCCGAACTCGCGGTAGCCGCTCCCGTCGGGGCTCCAGCTCGGGGACATGCCCCAGACCGGGTAGCCGAGGTGCTCCTGCGCGTAGCGCCGCTGCACCGTCACGTGCACGCGCCCGTTCGGCCCCAGGCTGGCCGGCGCCTCGCGCAGCTCGTCCACGACCAGCACCGGCATCAGCGCCTCGAACATCGAGCCGCCCCAGGACGGCACGTAGCGGTAGCCCTGCCACTCGAAGTAGCCCGAGGTCGTGCGCTCGGGGGAGACGGCGCGGGCCCCCGGGCGGACGCCGCGCACCGCCGGCTCCCGCGCGGCCCCCGGGCCGTCGGGGCTCCAGCGCTCGACCCGGGTCATCGCCTGCCAGTGCGCCGCGGGCACGTCGCCCTTGCCGATCGCCACCAGGCTCCCCAGACGCGCCTCGGTGTAGAGCATCCCGTAGTGGTAGGGCGAACGGCGCACGGGATCGACGTAGAAGCCGTGCACCATGAGCCGGCTCCGGCGGTCGTAGAAGTGACCGAAGTCGCGGTGCGCCAGCATCGCGCTGCAGCGGCGCTCGAGCGCCGGGAAGGTCTGGCGGGCGACGATCAGGCCGGCGGCCAGCCAGGCCGAGTCCACGAACGAGACGAAGTCGCTGGTGCGCTCGAGCGTGGTGGTGTCGTAGTAGTTGAAGTAGAAGCCGTGGCGCTTCTCGAGCCGGTCGAGGCTGTCGAGCACGCGCTCGACGCGCTCGCGGGCCTCGTCGGGCCCGATCAGGGCGAGATCGTGGGCCGCCACCACCGCGACGATCCAGAGCCCGATGTCGGTGGTGCTCGCGTAGTCGCCGATCTGGCTGTGCAGGGGTGCCAGCGAGCCCTGCGGGAAGAGCACGTGGTTGAGGGGCAGGCCGTTCTGGCGGTCGGTGAGCGCGGCGAGGCCTCGCCAGGTGTCGCGCGCGAGGCGGTCGAGCAGCGCCTCGTCGGACAGCCGCAGGAGCTCGTCGCGGTCGGCGAGCAGGGTGCGCGGCCAGCCTTCGAGCCGGCGCGCGAGCGCCTCGCGCGCGGCCGCGCGCCCGCCGTGGGCCTCCTCCCAGGCCCGTTTGCGCGCCCCCTGGACGTAGGGGCGGGCGGCATGCTCGGGCTCGAAGCTCGCGACCTCGGCCCGGGCGGGCGGCGGGCGCGCCGCCGCGCACAGGCAGGCGGCGGTCGCGAGGGCCCGGACGATGCGCGCTCGGCGTCGGTCCATGGGCCGGGTCTCCTCGTGCCAGGACCTCGCGGCACGGGCCCCCCTCCCGTCTCCGGGAATCGGACCGCCGCGCGCTCGCCTGTAGCAAGCCGTGCGCAGCCCGCGGCTGCGCGGCGGGGGGATAGCCGCGAGGGCGGCCCGGCGCGAGCCGCCCGTCTGCGCGCGCACGCGCGCGCGTCGCGCGGCCGCCGGCGGCGCCGGCGCGAAGCCCGCCAGGTCCGGCCGGATGCCCCCGCGGCGCCCGCAAGGCCGCGAGGCCACCGAAGCCGCGCCACCCTACGCCTCCGCTGCCACGCTCGCGGGGACCAGCGTCTCGTGGCAGCCGACCTCGCCGTCGCTGCGCGCGGTCCACAGGACGGGCGCCATGTAGAGCACGTAGGTCCCGAAGGCCGTCACCCAGGCGAGGCCGGCCAGGATCGTGAGCGCGAAGGCGGGAGCGCCCGGCAGGCCCGACGCCGCGCGCACCAGGGCCGCCCCGGCGATCAGGGCGGCGCACAGCGGGACCCACGGCCGCGTCTCGAGGGGCCGGCCGCTGTGCACGCGGCCCGCGATGCACAGGACGGCCAGGATCGAGAGCCCCATGCCGCCGATCGCGAGCAGGTGCCTCCCGGCGCCCGGCGCGATGCCGGCGCCGAGCGCCGCGGCGCCGAGCGCCGCGTAGCCGAGCGCCACCATCCAGTACACCGCGTAGAGGAGCGCGGGCCAGCGTCCGAGGAGGGGCCGCCCCACGTGCCAGTCGTTCTGCAGGCCGAGGACGGCCGCGGCGGCTGCGAGGGCGAGCCAGCCGGTCGCGGGCGAGGACGGCACGAAGAAGGCCGCCCCGGTGTGCAGCGCGATCGCGAAGATCGCCAGGTTGCGGCGCGGCGGCCGCGCCAGGTACTCGGGGGCGTCCTCGGCGCCCGCCGCGCGCGCGGCGTCGAGCGCGTCGTTCAGGATCCGCATGGAGATGCGGCTCATCGCGACGACGACCAGGATCATCATCACGCCGATGCCCGCGTCCGCCCACGGGAGCGGGCTCCGGCCGAGGAGCACCGCGGCGTGGAACCCCGCGACCGTCGCCGCGAAGACCGCAAGCCCCCAGAGGAAGCCGAGATGGCGGCGATCGGGGTCGCGCAGCAGGGGCGCCGCGAGGAGGGCGGGCAGGAGCGCCGCGAAGGCCACGTTCGTCACGGCGGCGGGCCAGGGGCCGAGGAAGCCCGCGAGGGCCCACGCGATGCGCCCGGCGACCCAGAGCGCGCTCGCGCCGAGGGCGACGCGCGGGCCGAAGGCGCGCGCGCCCGTGAACTCGGGCACCGCCGTGAGCACGAAGCCGCCCGTTGCGGCGAGCCCGAAGCCGAACACCATCTCGTGTGCGTGCCAGGCCAGGGGGCCGCCCGGCAGCGGGGGCAGGGGCAGGCCCAGCCCGAGCCACGCGAGCCAGAGCGCGAGCGCAAGGCTCGCGTGCACCGCCGTCGCGAGGAAGAGCGGGCGGAAGCTGCACTGGAAGAGCGGGTGCGCGGCCAGGCGATCCACGAGGCCGCGCCCCGGGGCCGGCGCTACCGCCGCTACGCCGGGGGACCTCAGCACCGGCTCTTCGTCCGCGCGAGCGGGATCACGGGCGCGCCCGCCGCGAGCTCCCGGATGCCCGGCTCGTGCGCGCCGGCCGGGCTCGCCGTGGGGCCCTCGGCCGCCTGCCCCGCGCGCGGGGGCAGGCTGAAGCTCGCGCGCACGCCCGGCTGCTCCAGGAGCGCCGCCGTGGTGCGGTAGATCCAGGCCTCGTCGCGCCCGGCGGCCGCCGGCGAGAGCGCGAAGCGCGACACGATCCGCCCCGGCTCCGGCGCCATCACCAGGATCGCGTCCGAGAGCCGCACGGCCTCCATCAGGTCGTGGGTGATCAGGAGCGCCGCCATGCGCCGCGCGGCCAGGTGCGTGAGGAGGAGCCCGTAGAGCTCCTCCTTGAGCCCCACGTCGAGGGCGGAGAAGGGCTCGTCGAGCAGCAGCAGATCGGGCTCGAGGACGAGCGCGCGGGCGAGCGAGACGCGGCTGCGCATGCCGCCCGAGAGCTGGTGCGGGTACTTGTCGAGGTCCGCGTGCGCGAGCCCCATGCGCAGCGCGAGCTGGCGGGCACGGTGCTCGCGCTCGCCGCGCGGCGTGCCCCGGGCGGCGAGGCCGAGCGCCACGTTGTCGAGCGCCGATCGCCACGGGAGCAGGCGCGGCTGCTGGAACACGAAGGCGGGATCCTCGAAGCGGCTCTCGATCGTCCCCTCGCGCAGCGTGAGGAGCCCCGCGCACAGGTGCATGAGCGTCGTCTTGCCGCATCCCGAGGGGCCCACGAGCGCCACGGCCTGGCCCGCCCCGACCTCGAGGTCGACGCCCGCGAGCACCTCGCGCCGCGCGAAGGCGTGGTGCACGCCGCGCACCCGCAGCCAGCTCACGGGCCGCCCTCGTGCGGCGCGTCGAGGTCGCGCCAGCGCTCGACCTCGCGCCGGATCGGCTCGAGCAGCAGGTACTCGACGGCGAGCAGCGCGCCCACCACCGCGCTGATCCAGGCCATCGTGGTGGCCGTGTCGAGCTGCGAGCGCGAGACCGCGAGCTCCGCGCCCACCCCGTCCTGCGTCGCGAAGAGCTCGGCCATCACCGCCACCTTCCAGGCCACGCCGAGCGCCACGATCGCCGCGGGCAGCAGGTACGAGACCAGGTGCGGCAGGTAGAGGTCCACGAGCAGCATGCGCCGCGGCAGGCGGAAGGCCTGCGCCATCGTGGAGAGCTCGTTGTCGAGCGTGCGCGCCCCCTGCAGCGCCCCCACGAAGACCACCGGGAAGCTCGCCACGAAGACCGTGAACACCGGCGTGCCGTCGCCGGCCCCGAACCACAGCATCGCGAGCACGAGCCACGCGATGGGCGGGGTTCCCATCAGCACCGTCACGAGCGGGCGCGACACCGTCGAGGCCGTCATCGAGACGCCGGCGGCGAGGCCCAGCGCGGAGCCGGCGAGGAGCGCGGCGCCGAAGCCGAGGCCCACGCGGCGCGCGGTGGTGGCGAGCTCGCCCCACGCGGCGCCGCGCTCGACGAGGGCGAGGAAGGCGGTGAAGACCGAGCGGGGATCGGGCAGCACGAGCGGCCCGTAGTGCGCGCTCACCGCCTCCCAGAGCGCGAGCGCGAGGAGCAGGCTCGCGACCGCCCCCCAGCCGCTCCACAGGTAGGCGGGAAGATGGGCGGCGCTGTCGCGCAGGAGCCTCATGGCGCCGGGGGGCTGCCGGCGCCCGGGTCGTAGAAGTCGTCGGGCGGGAGTCGCCCGCCGACGAGGGCGGGGCTCTTCTCGAGCAGCCGCTCGAAGAGGAACTCGAGCTCGGGGCGTGCCTCGGCCGCGGGAACCGAGCGCAGGCGGCTCGTCGCGATCGAGTCGGCCACGGCCTCGGGCAGGAGCAGGGGGATGTGCTTCGCGACGATCGCGCCGCAGGCGGCGGCGTTCGCGGCGCACCAGGCGAGCGAGCGCGCGTACTCCTCGCGGATGCGCGCCACGGCCTCGGGGCGATCGCGCAGCGCGCCCATCACGGTGATCCCCGCCTGCGGGATCCGCGCGTCGCGCCCGAAGACCCGCCCCCACTCCTCCTGGAGGTCGAGGCCCCGGTGCAGCTCGGGCGCCACCAGCCGCAGCGGGAACGAGCCCGTCTTGCGCAGCGCCATCGACACCGCCGGCTCGGCCAGCACCGCGTGGTCGACCTGGCGCAGGACGAGGAGCTGCATGGCGTCGATCGGCGTCGCGGCATAGCGCAGGCGCAGATCCTTGCGCACGTCGAGGCCGCTGCGCTCGGCGATCAGCCCGAACACGATGTCGGGCATGTCGCCGCGGAAGGGCATCGCGATCTCCTGGCCGCGGAGGTCCTCGATCGTCGCGAGCGAGGCGTCGCGCGACACGACCCACAGGATGCCCCAGGTCGAGACGTCGACGAGCCGCAGCGCCACGCCGCGG
Organism: Deltaproteobacteria bacterium; assembly: GCA_035063765.1. NCBI lineage: Bacteria > Pseudomonadati > Myxococcota > Myxococcia > Deltaproteobacteria bacterium. The sequence continues at coordinate 6,469 of JAPSFT010000040.1, read as the reverse complement.
TTGTAGAGGTTCGCCGCCACGTTCACGGGCATCGCCAGCACGTCGGCGCGGCCGTCGAGCGCCATCACGCGGAGCTGGTCCGGGTCGCGCCACGACACGAACTCGACGGCGTCCGCGAGATCGGCGAGCGCGCCCGACTCGACCATGTGGATCAGCGGGTTCGAGACCGCCGCCGGAGGGCCCGCGAGCACGAGCCGCGAGCGCGGCGCGCTGCCCGCTCCCGGGGCGGGAGCGTCGGCCGGGGACTCGCGCTCGGAGGGGCCGCACCCCGGGGCGAGCGCGAGCGCGAGGGCGAGGGCGAGGGCGAGGGCGAGCCGGGCGGCGAGCCCGCGCCCCGGCTCGGGCGGACGGCTCCTCAGGACCGGCACGCGCCCTCCTCGCGGGCGTCAGAAGCGGACATCGACGCCCCCGTAGACCGAGCGTCCGTTGCCGGGGATGAAGGCCGCCTGGTCCGAGCGCGCCTGGTCCACCACCAGGGTCGAGGCCGCGTAGGTCTCGTCGCTGAGGTTGCGGCCTTCGACGAAGAGCGCGATCCCGGAGCGGAGCTCGTAGCGCGCGCGCAGGTCGAAGGTCGCGAAGGTCCTCGTGAAGAGCGTGTTGAGGTTGTCGACGGGCGTCGTGCCGGGCTGCCAGTGGAGGGTCCCTCCGAGGGTGAGCCCGTCGAACGCCTCCCAGGCGAGGTCGAGCCCGATCACGTGCGGCGGCGCGCCGGCGAGGCGGTTGTCGTCGCGGACCGGGTCGTCGACGAAGCGGAAGTCCTGGAAGATGTAGGACAGCCGCCCCGTGACCCGGTCGGCCACGCGCGCCGTCGCCGCGAGCTCGAGGCCGAGATGGCGCGTGTCGTCGGCGTTGACGGAGCCGAGCGAGACGCCGCTCTCGTCGCGCAGGTTCAGGAGCTCGTCCGAGACCCAGGAGTGGTAGAGGACCGCGTCGAGCGCGACCGGGCCGAGCTCCCCGCGCCAGCCGACCTCGACCGTGGTTGCGGTCTGCGCGTCGAGGTCGGGGGTGCGGAACGCCGCCGCCGCCACCGGGAAGAGCAGGTTCGGGCGCCCCGGGCTGCTGTTCGGGGTGCCGTTCACGGTGGCGATCAGGTCGTCGTGGGAGGGCGGCTCGAAGCTGCGGCTGACCGCGGCGAACAGGAGATGCTCCTCGGCGGGCCGCCACGAGAGGGCGAGGCTCGGGCTTAGGCCGAAGTAGTTGCGGTCGTAGCTCGTGTCCTCCCAGGGCACCGTGCCGTCGGGCATCCGCACGTCCGGATCGAGGGGGCTGAAGGCGACCGTCGGCCGGGTGGCAGCCCGGTAGGTGTCGTCGTTGTCGCGCAGCGCGTAGGAGAGGGCCAGGCCCGGCGAGAGCGTGAACCCGCGCCCGAGCGGGACGTTCCCGCCGACGAAGCCCGAGAGCGTCACGGCCGAGAGGTCGTTGCGGCCGAAGACGGGACCCCGATCGCCCTCGATGTTGATGGCGTAGGCCCGGTCCGCCTCGCCGAGCGCGACGGTGAGCGTCGCCTCGGCGAGCGGCAGCGGCGCCTCCGGATCGGGCTGCCAGGCGTAGCGGCCGACGAGCGCCAGGTCACCCCCATCGGTGTCGCGGATGCCACCCGGGATCGGGAAGACGAAGCGGTCGTCGGTGTAGCTGAGCCCGACGGCCGCGTCGAAGACGTGGTCCCCGGCCTCGTAGCTCGCGCGCGTCCCGAGCCGGCCCTGGCGCGTCCGCCGCATTGGGAGATCGCGAATGACGTTCGGGCCCGGGCCGGTGACCGCCGGGCCCGCGGGCGTGAACGAGAAGACGGGGCCCGGGAAGACCTCCCTCGGGTCGTCCCCCATGAGCTCGCGCGTGAGCGGGCCGGCCACGTCGAAGCGCACGTCGCGGTAGCCGGCGAAGACGCGGCTCGACAGGCCGCCGCCGAGCTCGAAGCCGGCGTTGGCGTCGAAGCCCGCGCGCCAGGAGTCGTTGTAGTCGCGGAAGCCGTCGCTCCGCCCGCCGCTCAGGCTCAGGTACGCGTCGTAGTCCTCCCCCGCGACGCCGTAGGCTGCCGCCCCGCCCGCCGTGGCGAAGGAGCCGCCCTCGGCGTTCCCGCGCAGGCCGGGCTGGCTCGAGCCGGTGGGCGAGACGAAGTTCAGCGAGCCGCCGAGCACGGTCGCGCCGAGCCGGTTCGTCGAGGCCCCGCGGTGGACCTCGATGAACTCGGCTGCCCGCGGCTCGGCGAGTGAGACGACGTAGGAGCCGTCGGCGCGGTTGAGGGGCAGCCCGTCCTGGAGGAAGAAGACGCCGCGCTCGACCGGGTTCTGCTGCAACCCGGAGCCGCGGATCTGGATGCGCGGCTGGTCGAAGCCGCCGAAGAAGTCCTGGATCACGACGCCCTGGGTGGTCCCGAGCGTGTCCGAGAGCGTGAGGTTCGCCGTCCCCTCGAGCGACTCGGTCTCGACGAGGGCGGTGCCACCGGGAATCGCGTCGAGCTTCTCGCGGGCGAGCTCGAGGTCGTCGGGGGCCGTGCCCTTCACCTCGATCGGCTCGACCCGCACGACGCTACCCGGCGTGGCCGACTGCCCATAGGCAGGCCCGGCAAGCGCCCCCCCGAGGAAACACGCGCAGGCCACCCTTAAAGAGAAATCGATGCGCACAGCTCCACCCCCCTCACTCCAGGCGCACAACTGAAAATGAAAACCGTTTTCGTTTCCATCGGCAAGAGGGGGGGACAGTCCCGGCGATCCGGCGATTCGGGCGATTCGGGGACAGTCCCGGCGATTCGGCGATTCGGCGGGCATCGCGCTTGACGGAGGCACGCGCGGCCCCTACCCCGCCGCCGTGGCGACCCTCCTGGTCCTCGGCTCGAAGCCGGATCCGGCCCTGCCCGCGCGCTCGGCGATCGACGCGGTCGCCTGCGCCAACGCGTCCGGCCGCTCCGCGGCGGACCTCGGCCTGCCCGTACCCGTCCTGACCGCGATCTCCGCGATCCTGACCTCGGGCCAGCCCTCGGCGCGCCACAGCCTGCGGGCGCTCGGGGGGTTGCGGACCGGAACGCTCCACCTGCTGCCCCGTCACGACCGCGGCGGGAGCCCCGTCCGCCGGCTCTGGCGGCGTGCGCGCCAGATCCGGATGGAGCCCGCCTGGGCCCGCCTGCGCCTGCGCGCCGCCGGCTACCGCTGGGAGCGCTTCGAGACCCGGCCGCTCGCTGCCTATCACGCGCTCGTCTCGGAGCTCTGCGGGGACGACCCCGCCGTCCGCGAGCAGATCGCGCGCAAGCACCCCTCGACCGGCGTCTTCGCCGTCGCGCTCGGCCTCGCCGACGGCCGCTTCGACCGCGTCGTCGTGGCCGGGATCAGCTTCGAGCTGACCCACGCCTACGGGGTGAACCCCGAGATCGCCGAACGCGGCACGGCGGTGAGCAAGCACGGGGAGACGGACGTCCTGGTGCTCGGACGGCTCGCGCGGCGCCACGCCTTGTTCACGACCGAGGCGGTCGTGGCCGAGCGCGCGGGCGTCCCGCGCTGGCCGGCCGGGGCGGAGCAGCCGCCGGGCCCCGCAGGCTGAAGCGCCCGCTCCGAGGACGACGCCCGCGCGACCGCCGGCGCTACGCTGCGCCCATGTCGCGCCCGTTCTTCCGCTGGGACCACCTGCAGCTCCGCTACGAGCCCTTCCCGATCGGGATCGCGCGGCCGGTGATGGAGCCCGCGCTCTACCGCGAGCTCGTGGAGGCCTTCCCCGATCGACACCGCTTCGAGACGCTCGCCAAGGTCGGCAACAAGCTCTCGCTCGGCGAGCGCTTCGGGACCCACGAGTTCCACGCCTTCGTGCGCGCGCACCCGCTCTGGCGCGAGTTCCACGCCTACGTGAAGAGCCGCGCCTTCGTGGCGGGCGTGCTCGACGCGCTGCGCGCCCGGCACGTGGACCTGGGCTTCGACCTCGACTCCTCGCGCTGGCGCAGGCTCCAGAAGCGCCTCGCCGACGCCCGGCGCGGCGGCGTGCGCACCGACTCGCTCGAGCTCGCCTCGCGCTTCGAGTTCTCCGCGCTGCCCGCCCGGGGCGGCCACGTGATCCCCCACACCGACGGCGCCTCCAAGGTCGTGACGCTCGTGGTCTCGATGCTGCGCGAAGGCGAGTGGGATCCCGCCTGGGGCGGCGGCACCGACGTGAACCGCCCCAAGGACCCGACCCGCAGCTTCAACCGCCTGAACCACCAGCTCGGCTTCGACGAGGTGGAGGTCCTCGACACCTTCGCCTTCGAGCCGAACCAGGCGGTGGTCTTCGTGAGAACCTTCAACTCCTGGCACTCGGTGCGGCCGATGACGGCCGAGGACCCCGACCTCCTGCGCCGCACGCTCACGATCAACATCGAGATGCCCGGCTAGGACGCCGGCCGCCGCTCCTTGGGCCAGCGGCGCTTCGTGCACAGCCACTGCTCCGGGCGCTCGCGGATCCAGGCCTCGAAGCGCTCGTTCACGCGCCGGGTCATGTCGCGGGCCTGCTCGCGGGGATCGGCGATCGCGGGATCGGGCTCGATCGCGGGGCCGAGGTCGATCCGGAAGCGCGCGGGCCCCGTCCGCTCGCAGCGCAGCGGCACGAGCTGGAGGCCGGCCCGCAGCGCGAGCCGCGCCGGCACCGTCGTCGTGAGCGCCGGTGTGCCGAAGAAGGGCACGAGCTCGCCGTCGTCCTGGCGGGTGTCGATCAGGAAGCCGAGCGAGCGCCCGGCGGCCAGCGCCCGGAGCAGCGCGCGCAGCCCGCCCTGCTTCGCCACCAGCTCGCAGCGCAACGCTTTCCGGTGTCGTCTGATCAGGCGATCGACCCAGGGATTCGCGTCGGGGGAGTAGATCACCGAGATCGGCACCCCGTAGCGCGCCGCGGCGAGCGTCGTCACCTCCCAGTTGCCGAGGTGCGCCGTCACGAAGACGACCGGGCGCGGCGGCTCCTCGAGCGCGGCGAGCCGGCCGTGGATCTCGGTTTCGATCCGGCTGGCCGCCTCGCCGTCGATCCGGCCCAGGTGCGGGAGCTCGCCGAAGACGGCCCCGAGGCCCGCCCACACCTCCCGGGCGATCGCCTCCCGCTCCGCCTGGCTGCGCTCGGGCAGCGCGATCGCGAGGTTGCGCTGCACGTGGCGATGCTTGCGCAGGCGCGGACCCACGCGGCGCAGGAAGGCGGCCGACACCCGCGAGGCCCAGGCCGGCGGCAGGAGCCCGAGCGTGGCCCACACGAGCGCGAGCCACGCCGCCTCCAGCCACTGCACGACCCCGCGCAGCGACGGCAGGTTCTCGAGTCCGCGCCGGACGAACTCCGGCGCCCAGGCGTGCTGGGCCACGCCGCCGCTCCCCCCGCCCCGTCAGCCGCGGCCGCCCGCCGCCGCGGGGCCGGTGGCCTCCTCGTGCGCCGGCGGCGGCGCGCTCGCGAGGCTCGGCCGCTTCGCGCCCCCGGTCACGAAGGCGGCGCGACCGCCCTCGAAGCGATACACGCGATCGGCGACGTCCACCAGCTCCACCTGGTGCGAGATGGCGAGGATCGTGATCTCGCCGCGCAGCGCGCGCACCGTGGCGGAGATCTGCTCCGCGCTCGCGGGATCGAGCGCGCTCGTCGCCTCGTCGAGGATCAGCAGCCGGGGCTTGCGCACCAGCGCGCGCGCCACCATGACGCGCTGCCGCTGCCCGCCCGAGAGCATGGATCCGCGCTCGCCCACCGGCGTGTGGACCCCCTGCGGCAGGCGCGCCACGAACTCCCAGGCCCCGGCGGCGCGCAGCGCCCGCTCGGCGTCCGCCTCGCCGAGCGCGTGATCCCCGAGCGTCACGTTCTGCAGCACGGTGTCGTGCAGGAGCAGGTTCTCCTGCGGCACGTAGCCGATCTGGCGCCGCCAAGCGACGAGATCGAGCTCCTCGAGCGGCGCGCCGTCGATCCAGATCCGCCCGGCGCCCGGCTGGAGCAGCCCGATCACGAGGTCCACGACGGTGGTCTTGCCGGCCCCGGACGCCCCGATCAGCGTGGTCAGCGAGCCGGCGGGGATCTCGAACGAGCACTCGTGGAGCACCGGCGCCTCGCCGTAGGCGAAGCTCACCTGGTCGAAGCGGATCCCCTCGACGAGCGGCGGCGGCGGCGTGCCGCTCGTCCGCTCGACCTGCCGGTGCGCCTCGTCGATGGTCTTGCGCATCGCCCAGTAGGCACTCTCACAGAGCACCATCTCCTGGTAGGTCGACTGCAGCTTCTTCAGCGCGCTGAGCACCCGGGCGAGCACCAGCATCATCACGCTGACCGTCGCGAGCGGAAGGTTCCAGCGCTCGAGCCCGACCCACGCCGCGATCGCGATCAGGACGGCGAAGGTGGGATCCTGGATCGCGCGCAGCCCCTCCTTGCTGATCACCTCGCGCCGCATCGCGGAGTGGAGCGCCAGCGTCTTGCGGGCCAGCACGGCGTCCGAGACGTCGGCGCGCGCCATCGCCTTGAGCGGCTTCACCGACTGGAGCGTGTCGGTGAGGGAGGTGAGCAGGGC
>JAPSFT010000039.1 GCA_035063765.1 Deltaproteobacteria bacterium | reverse complement strand
TTCGGCGATTCTCGTAGAGAATCGCCGAATCGCCGGGTCTGTCCCCGCTACTGGCTCATATGCCACCCGCCGTTCGGGGACAGGACCTGGCCGGTGACGAAGGCGGATTCGTCGCTGGCGAGGTAGACGGCGGCCCAGGCGACGTCGTCGGGGCTGCCCAGGCGGCCGAGCGGGGTCTGGCCCTCGAGGAGCGGGCGGAGCGGAGCGAGCGGGGCGGTCATGGCGGTCTCGATCCAGCCGGGCGCGATCGCGTTGACGCGGATCCCCTGGCTCGCGAGCTCGCGCGCGAGCGAGCGCGTGAGGCCCAGGATGCCGGCCTTCGCCGCGCAGTAGGCGGGGGCACCAGCGCCGCCCGCGGTGCCCATGATCGAGCCCATGTTGACGATCGATCCGGCCCCCTGTGGCGCCATGATGCGCAGCGCCTCGCGGGCGCAGAAGAAGGTGCCGTCGAGGTGCACGGCCAGCAGGCGCCGCCAGTCCTCGTCGCTGGTGGTGAGCGTCACGTCGGAGTGGGTGCGGATGCGGCCCTCGGTCATCCGCTCCTGGAGCTGCGCGAGCGCCAGGGCGACGAAGCGCCCGGCGGCCTCCGGGCTCGACTCGTGGCCGGCGATGCCCGCGTTGTTCACGAGCACGTCGAGCCGGCCCTCGCGCGCCCGCACGCTCTCCATCATGTCCGCGACCGCCTTCGGGTCGGCGACGTCGGCCACGACCGCGCGGCCCCCGACCGCGATCGCGACGTGCTCGGCGCGGCCCCCGTCGAGGTCGTTCACGACGAGGCGCGCGCCCTCGGCCCGGAAGCGCCGCGCGATCGCCTCGCCGATGCCCGCGCCGGCACCGGTGACCAGCGCGACCTTGCCGTCGAGCCGGCCGCTCACGGCCGGAGCACCACCTTCAACGCCCCGTCCTCGTGCTTGTCGAAGAGCTCGTAGCCGCGCACGCCCTCGGCGAGCGGCAGGCGGTGCGAGATGATCTCGGTCGGGTCGAGGCGGCCGGACTCGATCAGGGGCAGCAGCTTCGGCCAGTGCGCCTGCGGGCTCACGATGCCGGCGCGCAGGGTCAGGTTCTTCATCAGCAGGAGGCCCAGGAAGAAGGGCGCCGGCTCGAGGACCACGCCGACGAAGGACACGCGCCCGCCGTGGCGCGCGAGCTCGAACGCCTTCGCGACGAGCTCCGGGCGGCCCACGGCCTCGATCACCGCGTCGGCGCCGCGCCCGTGCGTGAGCTCCTGGACGCGCGCACCCAGGTCCTCACGGCCGGGATGGACGGTCTCGTAGCCGCGCGCCCGGGCGCGGGCGAGGCGCGCGTCGTCGAGGTCGACGGCGAGGATCCGCGACGCGCCGCGCAGCTCCGCACAGCGTTGCGCGAAGACCCCGACCGGCCCGCAGCCGAGCACCACCACCACGTCGCCGGGCCCCACCTCGGCGAGCTCGGCGCCCATGTGGCCGGTCGGCAGGATGTCGGAGAGGAAGAGGATGCGCTCGTCGTCGAGAGCGGTCGGGACGGCGAGCAGGTTCGCGTCCGCGTAGGGCACGCGCACCGCCTCGGCCTGGCCGCCCGGCAGCCCGCACGAGAAGCCGAAGAGGTTCGAGGCGCCGCCGGCGGTGGTGGCCTCGCAGGCCGAGAAGAGGCCGCGCCGGCACGCGGTGCAGCGCCCGCAGCCGGTCGTGCACGACGCGAGCACGCGGTCGCCCTTGCGGAAGCGCCGCACGCCGGCCCCGGCGTCCTCGACGACGCCCACGAACTCGTGCCCGAGCGCGAAGCCGCGATCGGGAACCGGCAGGCCGTGGACGACGTGGAGGTCCGAGCCGCAGATCGCCGTGCGCGTGACCCGCACCACGACGTCGTCGGGCTCGCGCAGCCCCGGGTCGGCGAGCGTGTCGAGACGGATGTCGCCGGGGCCGTGGTAGGCGATGCCCTTCATGGGCGCGGAGGGTGCGCGCGGCGCACGGGCGCGTCAACCGGGCGAGGATGGTGCGGCAGAGAGGATTCGAACCTCCACGGGGTTGCCCCCGCCAGCCCCTCAAGCTGGTGCGTCTGCCAGTTCCGCCACTGCCGCACGAAACGAGCCGCGAACGATAACCAGCGCGCTCGCGCGCGTCTACGGAGCCGCGGGCGCCTCCGGCGCCGGCTCCTTCTCGCCGGGTGGCGCCGCGGCGTCGGGCGCGGTGGCCTCCGCCGCCGTGGCCTCCGGCGCAGCCGCCTCCGCAGCCGCCGGCGCCTCGGCCTTCGGCTCGCCGGCGGGTGCGGCCTCCGGTGCGGCCCCACCCTCCGGCGCCGGCACCTCCTCGAAGCCGCCCGGTGCGGCGCCCTCGGCCGGCGCTCCGCCCTCGGCCGCCGCCGCCGCCGGCGCCGGCGCCGCGGCGCCCGGCGGTGGTGCGTCCTCCTCGAAGAGGCCGCTCGAGATGCCCTCGTTCGCGAGGTAGGAGAGCACGAGGCTCGTGACCATGAAGATCAGCGCCGCCCCCGTCGTGAGCCGGGTCAGGAAGTTGCCCGCGCCGCGGCTGCCGAAGACGGTGTTGCTGGCGCCGCCGCCGAACACCGCGCCGATGTCGGCGCCCTTGCCGTGTTGGAGCAGCACGACCACGACCAGCACCAGGCACACCATCACGTGGAGCACCGTCAGGAAGATCGTCACGGTTCCTCCTTCGCGAGCACGATGCGCGCGAACGACTCCGGCTCGAGGCCCGCGCCGCCCACCAGGGCGCCGTCGACGTCGGGCTGGGCGAGCAGCTCGGCCGCGTTGTCGGGCTTGACCGAGCCGCCGTACTGGATGCGGATCGCGTCGGCGCCGGCGGCAAATCGCCCGCGCAGCCAGCCGCGGATCATCGCGTGGGCCTCCTGCGCCATCGCGGGCGTCGCGGTGCGGCCCGTGCCGATCGCCCAGACGGGCTCGTAGGCGAGCACCAGCTCGGCCGCTCGCTCGCCCGGGACCGCCGCGAGCGAGCCCGCGAGCTGGGCCTCGAGCACGGCGAAGGTGCGGCCGGCCTCGCGCTCGGCGAGCGTCTCGCCGACGCAGACGATCGGGCGCAGGCCGGCGGCGAAGAGCGCGGCGGCTTTGCGCGCGATGAAGGCGTCCGTCTCGCCGAAGAGCGCGCGCCGCTCGCTGTGGCCGACGATGGCCCACGCGCAGCCCAGGTCGGCCAGCATGCCCGGGGCGATCTCGCCGGTGAAGGCGCCCTTGGCCTCGTCGTGCACGTTCTGGGCGGCGAGCGCCACGTTCGAGCCCGCCAGCGCCTCGCCGAGCGCGGCCAGCGCGGTGAAGGGCGGAGCGATCGCGATCTCGGCGCGCGCGCCCTTCACGCGCGGCAGGAAGTCGCGCGCGAACGCGACCGCCTCGCCCACGGTCTTGTGCATCTTCCAGTTGGCCGCGAGGAAGCGCCGCCTCATCCGTGCTGCTCCAGCGCGGCGACACCCGGAAGCGTCCGCCCCTCGACGAACTCGAGCGAGGCGCCGCCGCCCGTCGAGAGGTGGTCGATGCGGCCCCCGAGGCCGAGCTTGTTGACCGCGGCCAGCGAGTCGCCGCCGCCGACCACCGAGTGGCCGGCCGACTCGGCGACGCCGCGCGCCACGGCCTCGGTGCCCTGCGCGAAGGCGTCGATCTCGAACACCCCCATCGGCCCGTTCCAGAAGATCGTACGCGCCGCCCGGGCCTCGGCCGCGTAGGCCGCCGCCGTCTCGGGTCCGATGTCGAGGCCCATCCAGCCGTCGGGGATCTCGCGCACGACGCGGGTGGGAACCCCCGCCTCGAGCGTCTCCGCCACCACGTGGTCCACGGGCAGCAGCAGCCGGTGGCCGGCCGCCTCGGCGGCGCCCAGCACGCGCTTGGCCTCGCCGACCTGGTCCTCCTCGACCCGCGAGGCGCCGGTCGCCTGGCCCCGCGCGCGCAGGAAGGTGTAGGCCATGGCACCGCCGACGCAGAGCACGTCCGCGCGCTCCGCCATGGCGCCGAGCACGGCGAGCTTGTCGGAGACCTTGGCGCCTCCGAGCAGGCACAGGAAGGGCCGCTCGGGCACGACGACGCGGCGCAGGTGCTCGAGCTCCGCGCGCAGCAGGTCGCCGGCCGCTACCTGCCGGACGTGCGCCACCATGCCGGCGGTCGAGGCGTGGGCGCGGTGGGCGGTGCCGAAGGCGTCGTTCACGTAGACGTCGGCGAGCCGGGCCAGCGCGGCCGCGAGCGCGGGCTCGTTCTTCTCCTCCCCGGCGTGGAAGCGCAGGTTCTCGAGCAGCAGGACGTCCCCCTCGCCGAGCTTCGCCACGGCCGCCTCGGCCTCCGGTCCCACGCAGTCGGGTGCGAACGCGACCGGCCGGCCGAGGAGCTCACCGAGCCGCCCGGCCACCGGCGCGAGCGAGGCCTTCGGGTCGCGCTTGCCCTTCGGCCGGCCGAGGTGCGAGGCCACCACCAGGCGCGCGCCCGCGGCGACGAGCCGGCGCAGGGTCGGCAGGGTCGCGCGGATGCGCGTGTCGTCGCCGACCTTGCCGTCCCGGAGCGGGACGTTCAGGTCCGCGCGCACGAAGACGCGCCGCCCGCGCAGCGCGGCCGGGTCGCGCAGCAGGTCGTCGAGCGAGGGCACCGCCACGCGGGCGCTCAGCGCCCCATCAGGAGCGCGAGATCGACGCAGCGCGACGCGTAGCCCCACTCGTTGTCGTACCACGAGAGGACCTTCGCGAAGCGGCCGCCCATCACCTTGGTGCTGTCGGCGTCGAGGATCGAGGAGTGCGGGTTGCCGCGGAAGTCGATCGAGACCAGCGGCTCGTCGCTCACCTGGAGGATGCCCTGGAGCGGGCCGCCCGCCGCCTTGCGCATCGCCTCGTTGATCTCCTCGGAGGTCGCGTCCCGGGCGAGGAGCACCGACAGGTCGACCACCGACACGTCCGCGGTGGGCACGCGCATCGCGAAGCCGTCGAGCTTGCCCTTGAGCTTCGGCAGCACCTCGCCGATCGCCTTGGCGGCGCCGGTCGAGGTCGGGATCATCGACACCGCGCCCGCACGCGCGCGGCGCAGGTCCTTGTGCGGGAAGTCGAGGATGACCTGGTCGTTGGTGTAGGCATGGATCGTCGTCATCCAGCCCCGCTCGATGCCCCAGCCGTCGTCGAGCACCTTGGCGACCGGCGCCAGGCAGTTGGTCGTGCACGACGCGTTCGACACGATCCTGTGCTTGGCGGGATCGTAGGCGTCGCTGTTGACCCCGAGCACGATCGTCACGTCGGGGCTCTTGGCGGGCGCGGAGATGAGGACGCGCTGTGCGCCCGCCTCGAGGTGCTTCGCCGCGGCGTCGCGCTCCGTGAAGATGCCCGTGGACTCGATCACGACCTCGGCGCCGAGCGGCTTCCAGGGCAGCTTCGCCGGGTCGCGCTCCTTCGAGACCGGGATGCGCTTGCCGTCGACCACGATGGCGTCGCCGTCGGCCTCGACGGTGCCCGGGTAGGGGCCGTGGACCGAGTCCCACTTGAGCAGGTGGGCGGAGGTCCTGGCGTCGGTCAGGTCGTTGATCCCGACCACCTCCAGGCCGCGCCCGCGCGCCGCGCGCAGCACGAGCCGCCCGATCCGCCCGAAGCCGTTGATGCCTACCCGAGCCATGGCCGTTCCCTTTCGCGCTGGGGATGGTCGAAGCGCCGCTCGCCGGGGGTTCGCCGTGCTCCCCGACGCACCTGCCGGGGCCGGCGCCCCGCGAAGGCCGCGCAATGTAACCTCTCGATCTGGCGCGCGCCGTCGCGGGCGGCCCGCGAGCGGATCCTGGGGGGAGGCGATTGAGCATCGGCAGCGCACTTCGCAGGCGCCGGGCCTGGATCGTGCTCGCGGTGGCCGCCGCCGCGCTTGCCGGTGCGGCGCTCCTGGCGGCGCGCCAGGCTACCGAGCGGCGCGCGGAGGAGCGCGCGGTGCCGGTCCTCGACGGCGAGCTCACGGTGGCCGGGCTCGAACGGCCGCTCGAGATCGTGCGCGACGTGCGCGGCATCCCCCACGTGCGGGCCGCCAGCGAGCGCGACGCGTACTTCGGGCTCGGCTTCGCGCACGCCCAGGACCGGCTCGCGCAGATGACCTGGCTCGTGCGCACGGCGCGCGGGCGCACCGCCGAGGCGATCGGCCCGGCCGGCCTTCCGGCCGATCGCTGGAGCCGCACGCTCGGCTTCGCGCGCCTCGCGCAGGCGCAGGCCTTGCGTCTCGATGCCGACACCCGCGCCCGGCTCGACGCCTACGCCGCGGGCGTGAACGCCTGGACCGAGCGGGTGCGCGCCGGTGCCGCGCCGGCACCGGTCGCGCTGGCAAGGCTCGGCGTGACCCCCGAGCCGTGGAGCGTGGCGGACAGCCTCGCTGTCGCAAAGAGCCTCGCCTGGGGCCTCGACGGGTCGGTCGAGGCCACGCTCACGCTCGGCGACCTGGTCGATCGCCTCGGCGCCTTCGCGGCGCGGCCCTTCTTCCCGCCCGCGGCGGCGGCGCAGCTCGTGCCGGTGCCGCTGCCGCCGGTGGAGCCGGGCAGCCACGCCGCCGCGCCCTGGCGGAGCGCGCCGGGAGCGCTCGTGCGGGCGCTCGGGCTCACGGGCCGCTCGGTCGGCAGCAGCGCGTGGGTCGTCGATGGCGCCGCGACGGCCAACGGCCGGCCGCTGCTCGCCGCCGACCTCCATCTCGCCGCCACCTGGCCGGCCCTGCTCTACGAAGCGCATCTCGCGGCGCCGGGCTTCGAGGTGATCGGCGCCGGGCCGGCGGGCGTGCCGGTCTTCTGGAGCGGCCACAACGGGCGGGTCGCCTGGGCCGCGACCCACGCGCGGGCGGCGGTGGTCGACCTGCACGAGGAGACGCTCGACCCCGAGGATCCCCGGCGCTATCGCCGCGGCACGCGCTGGAGCCTGATCACGGAGCGCGCCGAGCCGATCCCCGTGCGCGGGGGCGAGCCGGACCCCTGGCTCGTGCGCGCCACGCACCACGGCCCGCTGCTCGACGGCCTGCTCGGCGAGGGCCGCCCGCCGCTCGCGGTGGCCTGGGCGGGCGCGCAGCCGGGCGACGGCGTGGCGGCGCTCGAGCGCGCCGTGCACGCACGCGATGGCGCCGCGTTCCGCGCGGCGCTGGCGGCGCATCACGAGCCGGTCTTCGCGTTCGTCTACGCGGACGGCGCGGGCGGTGGCGGCCGCCAGGTCGCAGGCTGGCTGCCCGCCCGCTCGATCCCGACCGCGCTCGTGCGCGTGCCCGGCCGCTCGGGGTGGTACGACTGGCGCGGCCGGATCCCCTACGAGGCCCTGCCGCACGCTCCCCTCGCGCGGCGCTGGACGATCGCCTCCGACGAGCCGCTCGGCGCGACGGAGGGCATCGAGTGGTGGTGGCGGCCCGGCGAGCGCAGCGCACACATCGACGCGCTGCTCGCCGCGGCGGGCGCGCGCGCGCCGCTCGACGCGGCGACCCTCGCCGGCCTCCAGGCCGACGTCGCGATCCCGCGCGCGCGCGAGCGCGTGACGCGCGTGCTCGGGCTCGCCGGCACGATCGCCACGCTGCCGCCCGAGGCGCGGCAGGTGGCGCGCCTGCTCGCCGACTGGGACGGCTCCGCCGCCGCCGGGAGCCGTGGCGCCGCCGCCTGGCACGCGCTGCTCCAGACGCTGCTCGCGCGCCTGCTCGAGGGGCCGCTCGGGGCCGAGCTGCGCGCGCGCACGCTGCGCCTGCGCGGCCTCCAGCCCGAGCTCCTGCTCGACGCACTCGTCGCCGCCGCCACCGCGCCCGTGCCCGATCCCGATGCGATCCTCGGCCCCGCGCAGCTCGGCCGGGCGGTCCGCGAGGCGCTGCGCCGGACCGGCCTGGTGCTGCGCGTCGAGCTCGGGCCCAACCCCGAGAAGTGGCACTGGGGACGGCTCCACCCGCTGCGCTTCCGGCCCTTCGGCTGGCCCGGGCCCACCGATGCGATCGAGGCGCCGCGGCCCTACGGTGGGGACGGGCTCACGATCGCCGTCGGCGAGTACGATCCGGCGGATCCCTACGACGTCACGGTCGTGTCGGCCCACCGGCTCGTGGTCGACCTCGCCGATCCCGAGCTCGCGCTCTCGGCGCTCGCACCGGGGGTGTCGGAGCACCCGGGCGACCCGCGCCGCGACGCCGGGCTCGAGCGCTGGCTCGCCGGGCGCCCGGCGCTGCTGGCGACGCACCGCTTCGTCGTCGACGAGGGGGCGCAGGGGCGGCTCGCGCTCGTGCCCCGGCCGGAGGCACCATGAGCCGGGCGCTCGTCTACGCCGACGTGCCGGGCTTCTACGCGGAGGTGGAGCGTGCCGCCAACCCCGGGCTGGCGGAGCGGCCGGTGATCGTGGGCGGCGATCCGCGCAAGCGCGGCCTCGTGCAGGCGGCGAGCGCCGACGCCCTGGCCGCGGGCGTCACGCTCGCGATGCCGGTGGTGGACGCGCTCGAGCGTTGCCCGCACGCGCGCGCCCTGCGCACCGACATGGCGCGCTACCGCGAGGCCGACAAGCGCCTGCGCGCCGTCTTCGCGCGCTTCGCGGAGCGGGTCGAGCCGATGGGCCTCGGCGCCGCGTGGCTCGAGCCGGCCGCACGCGGCGCGCCGCTCGCAGCGCTCGCCGCAGGCCTACGCGCCGCGGTCGCCCGCGAGCTGCGCCTGCCGCTGCGGGTCGGGGCCGCACCGGTGAAGTTCCTGGCGCGGCTCGCCGCGGAGGAGGCCAGCGCGGAGGGCTTCCTCGAGGTGACGGCCGAGGGGGTCGCGGCCTTCCTGCAGCCGCTCGCCGTCGAGCGGCTGCCGGGGGTCGGCGCGAAGACGGCCGCGCGGCTCGCGCAGCTCGGGGCGCGCACCGTCGGCGAGCTGGTGGCCGCCGGGCGCGCCGCCGTCGAGGGGGCGCTCGGCAACCACGGCCTCACGATCCTCGCCGCGGCGATGGGGCAGGGCGACGACCGCGTGCGCGCCGCCGCCCATCCCCAGTCGCTCTCGCTCGAGACGACCCTCGCCGAGGACGCAGTGGACCGCACGCTGCTGGTCGAGCCCCTGCGCGGGCTCGCGGAGCGGCTCGAGCGCGCGCTCGCGCTCGAGGGGCTCTCGGCGCGGCGCCTCGCGCTCAAGCTCCGCTACGCCGGCGGCGAGCGGATCACCCGCACGGTGTCGCTCGGACGGGGCGTCGCGTCCGCGAGCGAGATCCTCGACACCGCGCTCGGGCTGCTCGCCCGGACCCAGGCGGGCACCCGCCCGGTGCGGCTGCTCGGGCTCGGCGCCTCGGCGCTCCAGGGCCCCCGGCGGGAGGAGCGCCAGCTCGATCTCTTCGGCGGGTCCGGCTGAGCCGGCGGCCGGGCGCCCCCAACGAGCGGCAGGCGCCCTCCTCAAGCTCTCCGCGCCGGCAGCCGAATCCGGAGCGAGCCCACCGAGTCGATCCCGACTCGCCGGCGGTTCCGGGAGACCCCGATGCAAGCGAGCGCCCGAGACGCCGACCGGCGCAAGTTCCCCCGCATCCGCACCGAGCAGCTGATCTCGTTCGCGTTCGTGGAGTCCGAGCACCGGCTCGCCGTCAGCAAGAACCTCTCGCGCGGCGGGATCTGCTTCGAGGTGATGGGCTGCGAGATCGCGATGGGCGACGTGCTCCGGCTCACCTTCAACGTCCAGGACGAGACCCTGGTCGCCGTCGGGAAGGTGATGTGGGCCACCGACATCGACGCCTTCACCCAGGAGGTCGGGCTCGCGTTCGTCGAGATCGACCCCTTCGCCCTGGAAGCCCTGGAGCGGAGCGGCGCGCTCTGATCCGACCCGGTTCGGGCCCATGGATCCCCTCGGGGGTCATCGGGTTGACACGAGGCCGCCTCCGGTGCCAGCCTCCGCGCCGTGGCTGACTTCCACCAGACGGGTGCCATCACCACCCTCCATCGCCTCCAGTCGGAAGCCCGTCAGGGAGCTGCCCCGTCGCCCGCCGAGGACCTGGATCGCCTCGAGGCCGAGATCGAGCTCCACGCCCGCTCCCGACCGATCGCTCTGGTGCTCCCCTGCCTCTACGACGAGATCCGGGACACCGCCCTGAAGGGCATCGTCGAGACGCTCCGCGGCGTCGGCTACCTGCACCAGGTGGTGGTGAGCGTCGACGGCGCCGAGTCCCGCGACGAGTTCGAGCAGATGCGCGCCGCCTTCGACGGCATCCGCACCCTCGACGGGCGGGGCGCCGTGCTGGTCTGGAACGACGGCCCGCGGATGCGCGCGATCGACGCCCGCCTGCGCGCCGAGGGGCTCGACTGCGGCGGCCGCGGCAAGGGCCGCGCCACCTGGCTCGCCTACGGCTACGTCCTGGCCACCGCCGAGGCGCACGTGGTGGCGCTCCACGACTGCGACATCCGCAACTACCCGCGCGAGCTGCTGGCGCGGCTGTGTTTTCCGACCGTGCACCCGAACCTGAACTACGAGTTCGCCAAGGGCTACTACGGGCGCGTGACGGACCGGCTCTACGGCCGCGTCACGCGCCTGTTCATGACCCCGCTCCTGCGCGCCATGAAGTCGGTGCTCGGCCCGCTCCCGCTGCTCGAGTACCTCGACTCGTTCCGCTACCCGCTGGCCGGCGAGTGCTCGCTCACCACCGACCTGGTCCGGATCAACCGGATCCCGAGCGACTGGGGCCTCGAGGTGGGCGTCCTCGCCGAGGTGTTCCGCAACTGCTCGCAGAAGCGGGTCTGCCAGGTCGAGCTCGTCGAGAACTACGAGCACAAGCACCGGGACCTCTCGGAGCACGACCCGAGCACCGGCCTGCACCGGATGGTGGTCGACATCGCGACCTCCCTGATCCGCAACCTCGCGAGCTACGGCGTCCAGTTCGACGCCGGCTTCCTGAACACGCTGATCGCGGCCTACGTCCGCACCGCGCAGGACGCGATCGCGCGCTACAGCGACGACGCCGCGCTGAACGGCCTCGTCTTCGACCGCCACGAGGAAGAGGTGGCGGTCGAGACCTTCTCCCGCGCGCTGCGCGCCGCCGGGCTCTCGTTCGTGCGAGACCCGATGGGCGCCCCGCAGATCCCGAACTGGTCCCGGGTGACCTCCGCGCTCCCGGACCTGCTCGACGAGCTGCGGGGGGCCGTCGAGGCGGACCGGCGGGGTCGCACGCTCGCGGTGGTGTCTGGGGGGGCGCCGAATTGAAGATCGGATCGATCCGTCTGGGCGATGGGGCGCCGCTGGCCCTCATCGCAGGCATCAACATCATCGAAGGCGAGGCGGACTGCCTCGACATCGCGCGCAACCTGCGCGACCTGGCCGAGCGCCACGAGCTGCCGCTCGTGTTCAAGGCCTCCTTCGACAAGGCCAACCGCTCGAGCTTCAAGTCCTACCGGGGGCCGGGGCTCGACGAGGGGCTGCGCGTGCTGGCGCGGGTCAAGACCGAGCTCGGCCTGCCGGTCACGACCGACGTGCACGAGCCCTGGCAGGCCAAGCCGGTGGCCGAGGTCGCCGACTGCCTGCAGGTCCCGGCCTTCCTGTGCCGCCAGACCGACCTGATCGCCGCCTGCGCCTCGGCCGGCCTGCCGCTCAACTTCAAGAAGGGCCAGTTCATGGCGCCGCTCGACATGCGGCACGCGGTCGAGAAGGCGCGCCACTTCGGGGCCCGCGACGTCTTCGTGACCGAGCGCGGCTTCGCGTTCGGCTACAACGACCTGGTCGTCGACTTCCGCGGCTTCGCGCAGATCCGCAGCTTCGCCCCGGTGTGCTTCGACGCGACCCACGCCGCCCAGCACCCGGGCGGTGGCGACGGCTCCACCCACGGCGATCGCACCAACGTGTCGCCGCTCGCGCGCGCCGCCGTGGCGGCGGGCATCGACGCGCTCTTCCTCGAGGTGCACCCCGAGCCGGAGCGCGCGCCCTGCGACGGCCCGAGCCAGGTGGACTTCGAGACCGCCGATCGCCTGCTCGGCGAGGCCGTCGCGATCGATCGGGCGCTGCGGCGGCGCACCCGCTAGGCGCGCCGGGTGCCGGCGGCGGGGGCCGGCCGCGAGGACAGCCGCCGGGGGCAACCCTCCGGGTGGTCACGCCGGGAGACGCTCGCCCTCGTCGCACTCGTGGCGGGCGCGGCGGCCTGGCGCTGGCTCGCGTGGACGCGCACCGCCGTCCTCTTCGACGACGGGCCGCGCTTCCTCGCGATCGCGCGCGCGATCGACGCGGGCTGGTGGTCGGCCGCACTGCGCGACTCCTTCCATCCCCTGTACCCCGCCTCGACGGCGTGGGCGCACCGCCTGCTCCGGGCGCCCGAGACGGCCGCGGGCTGGGAGACGGCGGCCGCCCTGGTGTCGGTGCTGGGCGGCGCCGCGGCGGTCGCGTTCCTCTACCTGTTCCTGCGCGACGCCTTCGGGCGCGCCGTGGCCTCTGGCGGCGCGCTCCTGCTCGCGGTCCACGGCCGCGCGGTCGAGTATGCCTCCGACGTCCAGAGCGACGGCCTCTACCTGGGCCTCTACGCCGCGGGGCTGTGGGCGGGCTGGCGTGCCTGGCGCGGCGGCTCGCCGGCGTGGGCGGCGCTCGCCGGGGTCGCGTCCGGGCTCGCCTACCTGACGCGGCCCGAGGGCCTGGGGCTCGCGCTCGTGCTCGCGGCGCTCGGGGTCGGCTCGATCGTGCGGCGGCGCTGGACGCGGCGCGCGGGCGCCGCCTGGCTCGTGGCGCTCGGCACGGCGACCGCCGCCTGCATGGCGCCCTACGTGGTCGCGCTCCATGCGCTGACGGGCGAGTGGACGCTCACCCACAAGAAGTCGGTGGCGGCTCTGGTCGGCGCCGAACGGGGCGTGACCCCGGGCGCGCCGGTCCGCCCGCGGCGCGCGCCGCCCCCCGAGTCCGTCGAGCCCGCACCCGCACCGCCCGAGGCGACGGCGACGGCCGGACCGGCCACGCGCACGCCGGCGCGATCCGAGGCGCAGGCGCCGGTCGACCCGCCTGCGCCCGCACCGGACCGAGCCGAGACGCAGGCGCTGCGTCCGCCGTGGCTCGATGCGCTGGGCCTCGGCACGCCGCTCACGGTGCGGCGCGAGGACATGGCGCCCGCGTATCTCGAGCAGGACGGCCTGCGCGTGGCGCTCGCGCCCTCGGCGCCCCGGCGGGCCTTCGAGGCGCTGCGGATGCTCGTGCGGCACGCGAAGTCGTCCCTGGGCTACGGCGTCCTCGCGCTCGCGTGCGCGGGGCTCGTCGCCTGTCGTGGCCGGCCCGGGGCACGCGGGGTCTACGTCCTCGCCTCGCTCCTCCTCTACGCCGGGGTGCTCTACGCGCTCACCGCGAGCTCCGGCTACGTGAGCCGGCGCCACGCGCTGCCCCCGCTGCTGCCGCTCTTCGGCTACGCCGGCGCGGGTGCCCTCGCCGCCGGGGCGTGGCTCGCGCGTGCGGCTCGGGCGCCGAAGCGGGGCGTGCTCGCCGGCGCCCTCGTGCTGGCGGTCTTCGCGGCCGGCGAGGGCGCCGAGGGGCGCGCACCGAAGCGGGTCGACGCGCTCGCGGGCCGCCGCGCCGCCGAGTGGCTGCGCGACCACGCCCCACAGCGGGGCCCGCTGGCGGCGTCGCGCCAGCGGCTGGGATACTACGCCGAGATGCCCTACGTGCCCCTCACCGGCATCGCCGACGGCGCGCTCGGCCGCTACCTCTCCCGGGTCGGGGCGCGCTACGTCCTGATCGAGGAGCCGGGCCGGCTCGAGGCGCTGCGGCGCGCGGAGGGAGACGCAGTGCGCGTCCTGCATCGGGTCGAGGTGGCGGGCGAGCAGGCGTGGGTGCTCGAGCGCCAGGCGCCCGCCGAAGCCGGGAGCGCCCGCCGATGAGCCCGCGCTGCCCGCCGGCGGCTCGGCGGCCGGCGCCCGGGCCGGTCCGAGATCCGCGGTTACCGGCCTTTGCCCGGGACCTGCAGTCGCGCCCGTTCGTCCCTGCGCTGCGGACGGCGGACTAGCCGTGCTGCGGCGCCGCCACGAGATCTTCCGCGGCCTCCTCCTGCTCGGCGATCTGCTGCTCGTCGGCGCCTCGTGGCTCGGTGCCTACGCGCTGCGCTTCCACGCCGGGTTCCCCGTTCCGCTCGGGATTCCACCCGTCGAGCCGTACCTCTCGGTGCTGGTGCTGCTCCTGCCGGGCTGGGCCTGGGTCTTCCGCAGCCGCGGCCTCTACGCGCCGCAGCGGGTGGACTCGCCCCTCTCCGAGGTCGCCGCGGTCGCGGCCGCGGGCACGACGGTGGTGGTGCTGCTGGTCGTCGCCGGCTTCTTCGTGCGCAGCTACTTCTTCTCGCGCGGCGCCGTGCTGCTCTTCTGGGGCCTCTCGGTCACGAGCGTCGCGGTCTTCCGGCTCGTGGCCCGCGAGGTCCTCTTCGCGCTCCACCGCCGCGGCCGGCACCTGAGCTCGGCGCTCGTCGTGGGGGGCGGCCGGCTCGCCGAGCAGGTGATCGACCGCATCCACGAGCGCCCGCAGCTCGGCCTGCGCGTGGTGGGCGTGCTTGCCGAGGCCCGGAGCCCGCGCGTGCGCGGCGTCCCCGTGCTGGGCCGCTACGAGCAGGTGAAGCCGGTCCTCCACCTGTGCGGCGCGCGCCAGGTGGTGCTCGCGCTGCCGCGCGAGGACGCCGAGCGCCTCGAGCCGCTCCTCGACCAGCTCGAGGACGAGCTCGTGGACATCCGCCTGGTGCCGGACGTCCTGCACCTCGCGACCCTCGGCAGCAGCATCGAGGACTTCGACGGCCTGCCGGTGATCAACCTGCGCGAGAGCCCGCTGGTCGGCTGGGCGGCGATCCAGAAGCGCCTCTTCGACGTCGCCGTCTCGGCGCTCCTGCTCGCGGTCGCGACGCCCGTGATGGCCGTGATCGCGCTCGCGATCCGGCTCACCTCGGGCGCGCCGGTCCTCTACCGGCAGGAGCGGATGGGGCTCGACGGCCACGTCTTCCGCATGTTGAAGTTCCGCACCATGGTGGACGACGCCGAGCGCGACACGGGCCCCGTGTGGGCGCGCCGCGACGACCCGCGCGAGACGCGCGTCGGCTCGTTCCTGCGCCGCACGAGCCTCGACGAGCTGCCCCAGCTCTGGAACGTGCTCTCCGGCGAGATGAGCCTCGTGGGCCCGCGCCCCGAGCGGCCGGTCTTCATCGAGCAGTTCCGCCGCGAGGTGCCGGGCTACATGCTGCGCCACAAGGTGAAGGCGGGCCTCACGGGCTGGGCGCAGGTCCACCGCTGGCGCGGCGACACCTCGCTCCACGAGCGCATCGAGCACGACCTCTACTACATCCGCAACTGGTCGCTCGGCCTCGACGTGCGGATCCTGCTGATGACGCTCTGGCGGGTGCGGCTGCCGGATTGAACGCTCTTGTCCCAGCGCGCCCGCGTCGTCCTGCACGCTCGCGTCCTCTGGCGGCCGCTGACGGGGGTCGGGCACTACGCGAGCCAGCTCCTCCGGGCCCTCGCGGAGCTGGCGCCTCCCGATCTCGAAGTGCGGGCCTTTCCGGGGCCAGCGCGCGGGCGGGAGAGGGCGCTCGCACCCGTCTCCCGCGCGCCGGCGCCGTTCCGGCGCCGCTGGCCCGCTACCGAGCGCACCCGCGACGTCGCCCGCCGCCTCCTCGAGCCCCCCTACGAAGCGCTCTACCGCTGGCGCACCCGCGGCTTCGATCTCTACCACGAGCCGAACCACGTTCCGGTCGCCACGCGGGTGCCGACCGTCACGACGGTGCACGACGTCTCGGTGCTGACGCATCCCGAGTGGCACCCGGCCCATCGCGTGCACTGGTACGAGCGGCACTTCGAACGGGGCCGCCGCCAGACCTGCCGCTTCCTCGCGGTCTCGGAGTTCACGAAGCGCGAGCTCGTCGAGCGGTTGGGGGTGCCCGCCGACCGGATCGACGTCACGCTCCAGGCAGCGCGGCCCGGATTCGTCCCCCGGCCGCCGGAGGCGAGCGAACGTCAGGCCGTGGCGCTGGAGATCCCGGCACGCTTCTTCCTCTTCGTCGGCACGCTCGAGCCGCGCAAGAACCTCGCCATGCTCGCCGACGCGCACGCCCGGCTTCCGGCCGAGCTCCGCCGTCGCCATCCGCTGGTCCTGGCCGGAGCTCGAGGCTGGGACGACGAGGCCCTGCGCGAGCGGCTCCGGCTGCGGCAGGACGCCGGCGAGGTCCGGGTCCTCGGCTACGTGGACGACGAGACGCTCGCCGGCCTCTACGGGCGCTGCACCGCCCTGGTCTGGCCCAGTCTCTACGAGGGCTTCGGCCTGCCTCCGCTCGAGGCGATGGCCTGCGGGGCCGCGACCATCACCTCGAACGCCGCTTCGCTGCCGGAGGTGGTGGGGGAGGGCGGTGTGCTCCTCGACCCGCACGACCTGCCGGGTTGGACGGACGCAATGCGCCGGATGGCCGAGGACGCAGCCTGGCGGGAGCAGTGGCGCCACCTCGGCCCCCGGCAGGCCGCACGGTTCTCGTGGCGGCGCTGTGCCGAGCAGACCGCGGCCGCCTACCGCCGGGCGCTCGGGCGCGCGTGAGGATCCTCCTCGCCACGATGCAGTTCGCGCGCGGCTATGCGCAGGGCACGGAGCGCTACGTCGGCGTGCTCGGTGAAGGCCTGCGCGAGCGCGGCCACGAGGTCCTGGTCCTGGCCGGCGATCCCGAGCGCCGGGGCCCGCAGACGGCGCTCGGCGAGCCCGTTCCCCACGAGCTCCGCGTCGCCCACTATCCCTCGGCGGGCTGGACGGGGGTTCGCGGGCTCGCCGCGGAGGCCCTGCTGCCCCTGCTCGAGCGCGAGCGGCCCGACCTGGTCCACCTGGCGAACCCTGCTCATATCGGTGTCGGTCTGATCGACGCGGCCTCGCTGCGCGGGATGCCCACGGTGGTGACGATCATGGACTACTGGTGGCTGTGCCCCAAGCACACGCTGGCGCACCACAGCGGCCGGATCTGCGATGCCGACGTGACCTGGCGGGAGTGCCTGCGCTGCATCGGGGCCGGCGATCCGCGCCCGGCGCTGCGGGCCGCGGGGAGGCTCCCGGGAGTGGGCGCGGCGGTCCTGGCGGGTGCGTACTTCAGCCGTGCCCGGCTGCGCCACGGTGGGGACGGCGAGCTGGCCCGCTGGCGGCATCGCCAGGAGCTCCTGCACGGCGCTCTCGCTCGCGCCGACGCCGTCATCTTCCCCTCGGCGGGCACCCGCGGGCGGCTCGGGTCGCGGCTGGATCCCGCGCGGCTGCACGAGGTGCCCTACGGGCTCGAGCCGCGCTGGTTCGCTTTGCGCGCGCCGCGTGCTCCGACCGCCCCGGGCGATCCGGCTCGCTGCACGCTCGGCTTCGCGGGCGCGCTCGCGCCGCACAAGGGCGCGCACCTGCTGCTGCAGGCGGTGCGCAGTCTCGACTGGACCCGGACCCGGGTGCGCATCGCGGGCGGGGGCGGCGACGATCGATACCTCCGCCAGCTCCGCGACCTGGCCAGGGGCTCGAACGTGGAGTTCGTGGGCCGCGTGGCCCCCGCCGAGATGCCGGCGTTCCTGCGCACGCTCGATCTCCTGGTATTGCCGAGCACGTGGCCGGAGAACCTGCCCTTCGTGGTGCTGGAAGCCCAGGCGCTCGGGCTACCGGTGCTGGCCGCCCGGATCGACGGCGTCACCGAGGCCGTCCCGGAGGCGCAGCTCTTCGCGGTCGGCTCCTCGAGCGATCTCGCCCGGCGCCTGGCCGAGTGGCTGCGCGATCCCGCCGGTCCGCCGCCCCGCCGGCCTGTCGCCACCGCAGACGAGATGGTCGAGAGCACGCTCCAAGTCTACGAGGTCGCACGCGCCCGCCGGGCAGCGCCGGACCGCGGACGCTAGCTGCGCAGCCTCTCGAGATCGGCATCGACCATCATCTCGACCACCTGACGGAACGAGACGCGGGGCTTCCAGCCGAGCCGGTCGCGGGCCTTGCTGGCGTCTCCCTGGAGCAGGTCGACCTCGGCCGGACGGACGAAGCGCGGGTCGAGTCGTACGTGGCGCCGCCAGTCGAGGCCGACGTGCTCGAAGGCGATCTCCACCAGCTCGCGGACCGAATGGCTCTCGCCGGTGGCGATCACGTAGTCCTCGGCCGCCGGCTGCTGGAGCATCATCCACATCGCCTCGACGTAGTCGCCCGCGTACCCCCAGTCTCGCTGGGCTTCCAGGTTGCCGAGCGGCAGCTCCGTAGCCAGGCGCAGCGCGATCCGCGCTGCGCCGTCGGTCACTTTGCGCGTCACGAACTCGAGGCCGCGGCGCGGGGACTCGTGGTTGAAGAGGATTCCCGAGGAGGCGTGGAGCCCGTACGACTCGCGGTAGTTCACCGTGATCCAGTGCCCGTAGCACTTCGCGACGCCGTACGGGCTGCGGGGGTGGAAGGGCGTGCTCTCGTTCTGAGGCGTCTGTTGCACCTTGCCGAACATCTCGCTCGAGCTGGCCTGGTAGAAGCGGATCGTAGGATCGACGCTCCGGATCGCCTCGAGCAGCCTGGTCACGCCGACGGCCGTAAACTCGGCGGTCAGCACCGGTTGCGACCACGAGGTGGGCACGAAGCTCTGCGCGGCCAGGTTGTAGACCTCGTGCGGCCGCGCCTCGGCGAGGACGCTCGCGAGCGAGCTCTGGTCGAGCAGGTCGGCCGAAACCAGATGCAGGCGCGGCTCGATGTGGGCGATGCGCTCGTTGCGGTGGCTACTCGTGCGGCGGGTCACGCCGATCACCTGGTAGCTCTTGGCGAGCAGGAATTCGGCGAGGTACGAGCCGTCCTGGCCGGTGATCCCGGTGATGAGCGCGCGCCGTGTCGCGTCGGACATGACCGGGCAATCTAGGCGACGGAGTCGGCGGCGCCACGTGGGCGGGTCGGGGGGAGCCGCTCGCCGCCCCCCGGTCTGCTATCCCTTCCGCGCCTTGAGCGCTCTCGACCCGACCGATCCCCGCCCCTCGCCGCCGCTGGTCAGGGCGACCGTTCCGCGGCTGGGCTGGCGGACGCCCGTCCTCCTGGCCTGCGTCGGCCTCGCGGCGCTCGCCTACCGCGGCGCGCTCGCGGTCGGGGAGGGCGGGACGCACGCGGGTCCGGAGGCCGAGGCCTTCCTCTTCGAGCCGACCGCCAGCTCGCCGACGCTGGTGTTCGGCGCGGCGATCTGGATGTTCTGGCAACGCTGGGGTCGCCTGCGCGCCGCGCTCGGCGCGCCGCCCCGCTCGTTCGCGGGCGCTCTCGCGCTGGTAGGGGCGCTGGTGCTGGCGCTCTGGGCGTGGAAGGTGTCGGTGCCCAGCTTTTTGCTGCCTTCGCTCACGCTTTGGATCCTCGGCGCGGCGCTGTGGCTCGGCGGCACGCTGGCCCTGCGAATCGTCTGGCTGCCGGCGCTGTTCCTGCTCTTCGCATATCCGATTCCTACGGTGTTGATCAATCAGGTGATCTACCCGCTCCAGCTCGCCGTGACGCACGCCGCCGTCTGGCTCCTGGACCTGCTCGGTTTCCCGGTCGTGGGTGAGGGCGATCGGCTCTCTCTTCGCGGCGTCACCTTCCAGGTGATCGAGAGCTGCAGCGGGCTGCGCGGAACGGCGACGATCGTGATGAGCTCGGTCCTCTACGTCGAGCTCTTCCACCAGTCGCGCTTGCGCTCCGCGCTGATCGTGGCTGCCGCACCCGCGATCGGCGTGCTCACCAACCAGGTTCGGGTGCTCACGATCGTCCTCAATCCCTACGCGCAGATCGCTGTGGTGCACAGCGCGCAGGGGCTCGCGATGATCGTCGTCGCGGTGCTCCTGCTGGCGGTCTGGGACGCGGTCCTCGGCAGGCTGCTGCCAGCGTCGGGTCCGCGGCCCCGGCACCGGCTACCGCCCCGAACGCCGCTGTCGCCGCTGCGTCTGGCCGTGCTGGGCGGCGCTTCGCTGGCGCTCGCCGTCGCCAGCCTGGCCGTCCGCCCCTGGGTCCAGCCGCGTGTCCCGGAGCAGCCGCTCGCCGCGGTCTCGATCCAGGGACTCGGCGAGCCGCAGGGTCTGCGGCTGGACCAGCAATTCCTGGGTTCGACCGCCTTCACCGAGTGGGTGCGCCGCAGCTACGGCACCGGTGCCGAGCGGGTGGAGCTGTTCCTGGGCGGCGACGACCGGGCCTCCGGTGGCGTCCGCATCCTCTCCTTGAAGACCGCCGTGCTGGACTCCGCCTGGTCGATCGAGGAGCGTGGCCGGACGCGACTCGCGAGCGGCCGCGAGGCCGAGTGGTTCGTGCTGCGATCGGGGACGCGCCGGCAGCTCGCGTGGCGCTGGCACGAAGGGGTGGCCGGGACCGGCGAGGAGGTCGCGCGCGCGCTGCTCGCGATCGAGAGGAGCCCGCTGCGACGTCCCGGACGCGCAGTCGCCGTGCGGCTGTCGACGCCGATCGGGAGCGGCGGTGGCAGCCGGGTACAGGCCGAGGAGCGACTGGCCGCGCTGGCGGCGCAGATCGAGGGCTCGCTGCCGCGCATCCTCGAGTCGCCGATCTGAGCCGCGCGATCCGCAGGCGTACGCACTTGTTGCGGCGTAGCGCTGCGCACAGCAGGCGCCGCGCCAGCGAGGGCCCAGCGAGTCGATGTCGTCGTCCGATGCCACGGAGGCCAGCGAACGAGGCCTCGCCTTCGACACCCCGAGCTTCCGCGCGACGCCGCTGCCGGCGGCGGCGGCGGCGGAGCTCCGCCCGGATCACCCCCGGCTCCTCGAGCTGCGCGCACGCTACGCCCGTATTGGCGGCGCTGTGACGGATCACGTCTCCTGGACCGAGCGCTACCTGCGCGACGAGCTGGACCTGCGCCACTTCCGCGGCGACAACGCCTTCGTCTGGCAGCTCCGGGGCCTGCGCGACCAGGAGCTGGCCGCACTCAAGTATGCGCTCACCACCTACTACGTGCAGAGCATCGACAGCCTCGGCCTGCTGGGCCGCCTCGAGGAGGACGGGCTGTTCGGCGTCCATCTCTTCGATGTGAACCGCAGGACGGTGAGTCGCGACCTGCTCGACTCGGTCAACGAGATCCTGTTCCTCGAGCGCCACCTCGGCCTGTCGCGGCGGCCGGCGCTACGGCTGCTCGACATCGGCGCCGGCTACGGGCGGCTGGCGCACCGGACGACGGTGGGCCTCGCCAACGTGGCCCGCTTCCTGTGCGCGGACGCCGTGCCCGAGTCGACCTTCCTGTGCGAGTTCTACCTGCGCTTCCGTGGCGCCGATCGCGCCCGGGCCGTGCCGCTCGACGAGATCGAGGCGACCCTGCTGGCCGAGGGCGCGGAGGTGGCGATCAACGTCCACAGCTTCTCGGAATGCACGGCCGCCGCGATCGGCTGGTGGCTCGATCTGCTGCGCCGCGCCCGGGTCCCGCACCTGCTGATCGTGCCCAACGACAGCGAGAAGCTGCTCTCGCGCGAGAAGGACGGCTCGCAGCTGGACTTCGCTCCGCTCGTCGAGGCCGCGGGCTATCGGCGGCGGCTCATCGAGCCGAAGTACCTCGATCCGACGGTCCAGCGGCACGGCGTCCACAGCGGCTTCTACCACCTCTTCGACCGGATCGAGGGCGCGGCGCGCTGATCCGGCGGCGCGCCCCGAGAGCGGCCAGCACCGCGAACGACGCGAGCGTCCCGACCCCGGCGCCCGCCTCCGGCACGACCACCGCCGTGGCCCGCGCCAGGCCGTCGTCCACCATCAGGGCTACAGGGCCCGGCGGCGCTTCGAAGACACCCTGGCCGTCTGGCTCTTCGACGCCGTTCAACGTCGCCATGGCGCCACTCCAGGCGAACCCGACCGGCACGCCGGGAGCCGGCGCGGGGTCCCCGGCTGCGTGCGCCGCCAGCGGGCGCGAAGGCGCGAGCTGCAACGCGGCCAGCGGGGGTCGCTGCGTCAGATCGACGTTCGGCACCAGCGACTTCACGGTCGAGCCCGCACCGGCGCGTTGGACCACCAGCGCGCTCATCTGGGCGGCGCTGATGCACCACGAGAACGGCGGCACGAAGTTCGGAACCGGATTCGAGTAGACCTGCCCGTTGGCGACGGCCGCGAAGACCTGGTTGCCGTGGTAGCGCATGTCGTTGATCGGCCCGTCGCTGCGATCGTCGTCGAAGATCGCCACGCCGACGTTGTCGCCGAGCAGGGAGTCGGCGACGAAGCCGGTGGCCGGCTGGTCGGGGCGGTCCGGGTCCGGGCCGATCGCATCGTGCGGCGCGCTGAAGATCGCCGCGCCGTACGAGATCGTGCAGGCTTCCGTGACACCCGGGCTCAGCTCGTTGCGCAGGAAGACGCTGTCGGACACCTCCAGATCGGCGCCCTGCGCGAAGACGCCGCCGCCGTAGGTGGCGGCGCTGTTGGCGACGAAGACCGTGCGCTCCACGACCGCATGGGAATGCGAGAGCACCGCCAGGCCGCCCCCGCCGGCCTGCTCCATGCCGCTGCGTCCGACCGCGTCGCTGTCGACGACGAGGGAGTCCTCGAGGCGGAGATCGGCGACGTCGACCATGAGGGCGCCGCCGTAGCCCGAGCCCTGCAGCGTGCTCTGCTCGACATCGCAGTCGCTGAACACCAGACGGCGTAGAGTGACCGAGGCACGGTTCTCGGCGAGTGATCCGGCCTGCGGCGTCCCGAGCAGCCCGAACGCGCGATAGCTGTCGCCCTGGGCGAACAGACAGCCGCCGACGTTGCCGGCGACCCCCGTCGCCCCGTAGCGGCCCTCGAGCAGCGAATCCTCGACCAGCAGACTGGCCGGCGGGCGGTTGTGGACCCCGCCGCCGGTGCTCTCGTCCACGCCGTCGTTCGAGATGACGCTGATCTGGCCGCCGACGCCGTGGAAGGACGGCCCTCCCACGGCGTGGTTGCCGCGGAACACGCTGTCGCGTACTTCGACCGTGGCCCGGTACGCATTGAGCCCGCCGCCGTGCTGCGCCTGGTTCTCGAAGAAGCGCGAGTCGATCACCTGCATGGACGTCAGGTTCTCTGCGTGGACCGCGCCGCCCTCGGTCGGCGAATCGAACGACACGCTGGGGTGGCGCTCGGCACGGTTGTGGACGAAGGTGCTGTTCTCGATCCGGACCGAGGAGCCTCCGGCCGCGTCGCCGTAGGTTCCGATCGCGTAGAGCGCGCCGGCCACGTAGCCGGCGACGTTGTCCTGGAAGCGGCTGCGCTCCACCACCAACGTAGAGTTGCCGACGTGGACCGCACCGCCGGCCGAGGTCGGGTGATGGCCGGGACCCGCCACGCTGTTGCCGGTGAATGTGGAGTCGCGCACGACCGCCGAAGCGTGCTCCTCGACGGTGAGTGCGCCGCCGAAGGCCATGCTCGAGTTGCCGGTCCAGGTCGAGCGCTCGAAGAGAGCGGTCGAGTCGATGGCGATCCCCACGCCGCCGCCACCTGTGAGCGGCTCGAGCGTGGCGTTGTCCTCGAAGACGCAGTCGCGGAACGTGGCAGCGGCGCGGTGTACCGTGACGCCCGCCACCAGGCCGAGGACGGTCGAGCGCCCGTTACGGAAGCGGAGGCCTTCGAAGGTGACGCGCCCGCCGTTGTCCGGTAACCGGTCACTCTGAGGCGTTCTTCCCCGCCTGGGTCCTGCTGCTGTAGAAGTCGCCCTCGAGGAGGGTGACGGATGCGAGTTCTGGCAGATGGGCGCGTGCGCCGCACCGAGGCGGAGTGGCGGGG
>JAPSFT010000038.1 GCA_035063765.1 Deltaproteobacteria bacterium | reverse complement strand
CTGGCCCACAACATCAGCCGCCTGCTGGCCGCAAAGCGGCTTTCGCGCGTCTACTGGCTGGTCGCCCCCGAAGGCGTCTTTGCAGCCCCGGGAAATCAATTCCCGGCAACCCTCTGAGAGCCTGTGGAGAAATCGGCTCGGGCGCCCGGGCCGGGCTCAGGCGTCGGGGCCGCGCAGGCGTCGGGGCCGCGCAGGCCGGGCAGGCCGGGCAGGCCGGGCAGGCCGTCGAGGCTCCGCGCGTTCTTCTCGGCCTGGTAGGCGCGGATGCCCTCGGGGCCCTTGCGGCGCGTCCAGGCGGCGAGCTGCTCGCGCTCGCCCTGGTAGGCCATCCGGGGCACGCCGTAGCCGCAGGTGTCCGCGATGCGCTCGCAGGCGACGCGGATCACCGCGCGCACGCCCTCGTGGGGCCCGAAGCGGGCGCGCAGGGCGTCGAAGCCCGGGTCACCGGGCTCGACGACGCTGCCGCGCCCGTGCAGGCGTACGACCCGGGGCGGCCCCTCGAAGGCGCAGAGCATCAGCACCACGCGGCCGTTCTCGCGCAGGTGCGCGATCGTCTCGACGCCACTGCCGGTGAGATCGAGCCACGCCACCTCGCGCGGGCCGAGCAGCGCCAGGCCCGCGACCCCGCGCGGCGAGCAGTTGACGTGGCCCGCGCCGGAGAGCGGCGCCGTCGCGACGAAGAAGAGCGGCTGCGCGCGGATCCACTCCGCGAGCCGCTCGTCGATCGCGTCGTACTCCCGTCCCATCGTGCCTCCCCGGCGGCGTGGAGCGGACGATGCCGGCGGGAGGCGGAGCGTAGCTGCGCGCGACGGAAACGCCGCCGGCGATCGGGAGCGCAGCGGCGCGGGCGCAGGCGCCGGGCTCCAGCCCTCGCCGGCGCGGCTCGTGCGCGTGCTCAGCGGGCGGGGTCGCTCTCGGCGAGCGCGCGCAGCGCGGCCGCCACGGCCTCCTTGCGCTCGAGCAGGAGGGCGCGCGCCGGGCGGCCCGCGCCGAAGAGGAGCGCGCCGAGCGTCGCGGCGTCGGTTGCGAGGCGGACGGCGACGAGCCGCGGCGCGTGGCGGCGCAGCAGCGTCTCGGCCCGGCGGTAGAAGCGCTCGGCGCCGTCGTCGCTGAGCAGCAGCAGGCGCGAGACGCGCGCGCGCTGGGGCGCGCCGCCGGCGCGCGCGGCCTCGCGCAGGCCCTTCTCCTCGGCGGCGAGCGCCTGCTCGGCGCCCTCGAGCCCGCGCACGAGCTCGCCCGCGCGCTGGGCCTGGCGCAGCACGGCTTCGACGGGTGCGGCGAGCGGCATCCGCGGCACCCGGATCGCGCCCTCGCGCCAGAGCGGTCGCCCGCTCGCGAGGAGCGCCGCGACCCGCTCGGCAAGGGCGGCGTCCGCCTCGATCGCGCGCGGCAGCGGGATGCACGGTGCGGCCTGGTTCCCCGGGTGCGAGCGCGGGTGGCGCGGAGGCTTCAGGACCGCATCCTGGCGCCCGGGTGTGTCGTCTCGTGGACCCGTGACGCGGAGGCCTCGGCGCAATTCCGACACCAGGGGCGACCCTTCCGCGTGTCGGAGATCATCTCGCGAGTGCCGCATCGTCGCCGGCCAGCAGCCGCTGCTGCTCCGCGACCGGGAGCTGCTGGAAGCGCTGCCAGCGCGCGCGCGCCGCGACCTGCTCCGCGGGAGTCATCGCGCGCCAGCGCGCGAGGTTCGCGCGCAGCGCGTCGCGCGCGGCGGGGGTCATCGCGCGGACGCGCGGGAGCTGCGCGGTCGCCTCACGCCGCGCTTCGGGGGCGGAAGCGGGAGCGGGGGCGAGCGCGTTCGCGCGGGCGCCCGGCGCCGGCGGGTCGGTCATCCGGGCGAGCACGGGGAGCTGCTCGACGAGCGCGAGGTCGCCGGGCGCGGCCGCCGCGAGCTCGTCGAGCGCGCGGGCGAGAGCGATCGGGTCGTCGGCCGGGGGGGGCGGCGGAGGGGCCGCATCGGCGGCGAGCCCGCCACCCGACGCGCCCACCGGGGCGCCGGTGGCGGCATCCGCAAGGGACTCGGCGACGCCCGGGTCCGCGGAGGAGCCCGCGTGGCCCGGCGTGCGCGCAGCGCGCTCGGCGACCTGCAGGGTCGGCGCCTCGGCGGGAGCCTGCACCCGCTCGGAGCGCGCAGGGGCAGCCGCCTGTGCCGAAGGCGTGGGTGCGGAAGGCGTGGGTGCGGAAGGCGTGGGCACGGAAGGCGTGGACGCCGAGGGCGCGGGCACCGGAGGCGCCGGCTTCGAAGCGCGCCGCGGCGCCTCCGCGCTGCTCTGCTCGGCGAGCTCCAGCTCCGTCGTCGAGAGCAGGCTCTCGAGGAGCGGCGGCGCTACGAGCGCGCCGGCGAGCGCAGCGGCTGCCGCCGTGGCGAGCGCGGCGGGCAGCCAGCGCCGGCGCGGCGCCGGTGCGTGCGGCGCCGGCGCGGGGGCGGCGCTCGTGGTGATCGCGGCGGCGGTGGCAGCGGTGGTGGCGGTGGGAGCCGGGCCCCGATCGCCCGTGCGTGCGGACGGCGGTGCGAGCTGCACGCGCTCGGCTGCGAGCCGCTCGCGCAGGCGCGAGAGGCGATCCGCCTCGGATGCGCTCGGCGCGGCCGCGGCGATCGCCCGCAAGCGCTCGTCTACCGCGCGCAGCTCCCGGGTGCGGGCCGAGCAGCGCTCGCAGCCCTCGACGTGATCGCGCACGCGGGAGGCTGTGCCGGCGTCGAGCTCACCGTCGAGCCAGGCCGAGAGATCCTCGCCGTACGGTGCGCAGCGGGCCGGGACGTCCTGCTCGCTCATGTCGCGCCTCGCAGCCGGCGGCCCGGCTCGCGGTCGGGAGCGCCAGCGCCAGGATCCGCGCGCCGCAACGCACGCACGTGGTCGGCAAGAGCGGTGCGCGCGCGGTGGACCAGCGCCTTCACGGAGCGTTCGGTGGTCTCGAGGAGCGCCGCCACCTCGGCGTAGGAGAGGCCCTCGACGGCCGCCAGCCAGAGCGCCGCACGCTGGCGCTCGGGCAGCCGGTCGAGCGCCTGCTCGACGAGCGCGCCGGTGCGGCGCGCTTCGACGACGGCGTCGGCGGCGGGCGCGCCGGATGCCAGCGGCAGCGGGGCCATCTCCTCGTCGCCCTCCAACGGCTCGTGCGGATTGCGGTGGCGCGGCCGGCGCAGCTCGTTCCACGCGAGCCGCGTCGCGATCGTGAACAGCCAGGTCGAGAAGCGCGCGTCCGGCTCGTAGCGCTCGCGCGCGCGGTAGACGCGCAGGAACACCTCCTGGGCCAGCTCCTCGGCGAGCGCGGGCTCGCGCACC
Organism: Deltaproteobacteria bacterium; assembly: GCA_035063765.1. NCBI lineage: Bacteria > Pseudomonadati > Myxococcota > Myxococcia > Deltaproteobacteria bacterium. The sequence goes on along the minus strand of JAPSFT010000038.1, from coordinate 20,236 downwards.
AGTCGTTCCAGGTAGCGGAGCAGCGGTGCCGACCAGCGGGCGAAGAGCGCGTCGAACGCGGCTCCGTCGCCTGCGCGCAGGGCCAGCATCAGCCGGACGTCTTCGTCCACCGCCTGCACCGCCGCTCCCTGCACCTCCGTCGAACCCGGACCCGGGCGGCGGGTTCCGCGGCCGTCTACCCGGGAAGTCCCCGCAGGAACCCGAGCAGCTCCCGGTTCACCGCCTCGGGCTCCTCGATGGTGACGACGTGGCCCGCGCCCGGGATCACGACCTGGGTCGCCTTCGGGAGCCGCGCGGCCATGACCTCGGCGGCGCGCCGGAAGGCCTCGTCCTGCTCGCCGACCAGCACCAGGGCCGGCACCTGGATGCCGGGCAGCTCGTCGATGCAGCCGGGCGCCAGGCCCGAGATGCGCCGCCCGAACCAGGCGACCCCGGCGACCGACTGGCGGGCGATCGCGGCGGCGGCGGTGCGGGCGGCCGGCAGCTCGCGGCGGCGGCCCACGGCGGTGTCGGCGCCGCGGCTCGCGAGGAAGCCCTCGAAGCCCTTCTCGAGGAGGATGCGCGCGGTCTTCTCGGTCTGGGCGAGCCAGCGCTCCTGGGCCTCGGGGTTCTTGAAGCCGGGGCCCGTGTCGAGGAGTGCCAGCGCGCGCACGCGGCCGGGATGGCGCAGCGCGAAGTGGAGCGAGGCGAGCCCGCCGAACGAGAAGCCGGCCAGCACGGCACGCCGGCCCGGAGCGCGCGCGTCGAGGACGTCGGCCATGTCGTCGAGGACCCGGTCGAGCGAGTAGGCCGCCGGATCGTCCGGCGCGTCGGACTCCCCGTGCCCGCGGTAGTCCCAGAGCAGGACCCGGAAGCCCGCCGCGACGAGCGGCTCCACCTGGGGCCGGAAGTTCTCGCGGGTCGTCGCATAGCCGCACGAGAACAGGACCGGCGGCCCCTCCCCGTGAGCCTCCGTCGCGAGCCGGAGTCCGTCGCGCGTCCTCACCATCCCCCCGCAGCCTAGCGCGGGGACAGTCCCGGCGATTCGGCGATTCCGGTCATCGAACCGTTCGCGTCTGCGGTGCAGGAATCGCCGAATCGCCGGGACTGTCCCCGTCAGAGGGAGAGGCGGCGCTTGAGGGCTTTGGCCATCTGGTCGAGCTGGTCCTGCATCGGGCCTCGGATCGTGAACTCGGGGACGAGCGTCTTGGTGCGGCCTTCCAGGGTGATGCGCACGCGGGTCCTGTCCTTGCGCTCGCTCAGCGTGACGGTACCGCGCAGCTCGCGCCACACCCGGCCGTCACAGACCTTCTCGAAACGCACGTCCCCATCGGGTGCGAAGTCGAAGTGGAAGGTCGCGGTGCCCTCGCGGCCGAGTGCGGTGTAGTGGCTCTCGATCGTCTTGCGGCTCGCCTGGCGCTCGACGATCTCGGTCTCGGTGTCGGGAAACAGCTCGCACAGGACCGCGTCGTCGGCGAGCAGGGCGGCGGCCTCGGCGCGCGGCCGCACGACGTCGAACTCCTTCTCCATCTTCACGGGCGCCCTCCCCTATTGGATCTCGACCCAGACCGGCGGAACGAGCAGCGCCCCGCCCTCGGCGAGCGCTCCGAGCCAGGCACCGAGCCGCCCGCGCAGCGCCGCCGGCAGCTCCGCGGCGCCGAGCGGCGCGGCCGCCCGGGCCGCCTGCGCCGCCGACAGCCGGAACGCCTCGCCGAGCTGCTCGGCGAGCGGCCGCGGCGGCGGGTAGACGGCCAGCGCCACGTCCGCGTCGGGTTCGATGCCGAGCCGTTCCTTCGCCACCTGCACCGCCGCGCGCAGCCCGCCCATCCGGTCGACGAGCCCGCGCTCGCTCGCCTGCTCGCCGGTCCACACGCGCCCCTGCGCCACGGCGTCGATCGCGGCCCGCTCCGCTCCGCGCCCTTCGGCAACGCGCTCGAGGAACAGCCCGTACACCTCCTGCACCTCCCGATCGAGCCATGCCGCGGTGTCCTCCGACAGCCGCGGCGCCGAGAGGTTCAGCTCGGCGTGGGGCGCGCGCTGCATCGTCGCCGCGTGGACGCCGAAGCGCTCGTAGAGGCCACCGAGCGCCGGGCGCACGGCGAACACGCCGATCGAGCCGGTGATCGTGCCCGGGTGCGCCACGATCGCGTCGGCCCCCGAGCTCAGGTAGTAGCCGCCCGAGGCGGCGTAGTCCGAGAACGACGCCACCACCGGCTTCTTCTCGCGCGCCTTGCGCACCGCACGCCAGATCAGCTCGGAGGGGTAGGAGCCGCCGCCGGGGCTGTCGACGCGCAGCACGATCGCCTTCACGGCGTCGTCGGCAGCCGCCTTCTCGAGCGCCTCCACGATCGTGCGCGACGCGGCCACCGGCTGCCCCGTGCGCGTCGTGCGCCCCTCGCCGGCCGTCACGGCACCACTCGCGTACACGAGCGCGAAGGTCGCGACCGGGTCGAAGCCGAGCGACGCGGGGTCGATCGCCGCGTAGTCCTCACCCTTCACGATCGCGGGATTGCCGAGCCGGCCGATCAGCTCCGGAAGCGTCGCCACCCCGTCGATCAGCCGGCTCGACACGAGCGCCTCCGGGTCCGACGAGGCCTCCGCGAGCGCCTTGCGCACGGCCGCCTCGTCGAGCCCACGCGCCTCGGCGATCCCGGCCGCGAACTGGCCGTCGACCGAGTCGAGCAGGGACTCCGCCTGCTCGCGGTACGGCCCGCTCATCTCGCGACCCGCGATCTGCTCGGCCGCGCCCTTGTACCTGCCGGCCTTGCCGACCGCCATCGAGATCCCGAAGTGGTCCCACAGCCCGCCCAGGAACAGGTGCTCCTCGGCGAGCCCGATGAGCGGCGGGCCACTGCCGGGCTGGAGGTGCACCTGCTGGGCCGCGCTCGCCACGTAGTACTCGAGGTTCGCCCCGAAGCCGCCCACCCCGAGCAGCGCCACCGGGTGGCGCCCGGCGTCCGTCAGGTCGCGGATCGCGTCGCGCAGCTCCTGCGCCTTGCCCCAGCCGATCTGGAGGTCGCCGACGTCGAGCACCACGTGCGCGATGCGCTCGTCGCGCTGCGCCTTGCGCAGCTCCGAGAGCAGGCCGACGAAGGAACGCTGCTCGAAGCCGAGCACCTGCGCGAAGAGCGGCGCGTCGGGCGCCTCCAGGTACTCACCCTCGAGGCGCAGCACCAGGGCGCTGCCCGGCGCGACCCCCGGCTGCTGGATCCACCGCACCAGCCAGCCGACGGCGAGCAACACCACGATCGCGACCAGGGTCCAGCGAAGCGTCCGCATCCCCGTCCTCCGTGCATTCCTTCGTGCGTACTACGATGCAGCCCGGTCGCTATGCTGCGGCCCGTGGCGCGCGACGTCTACATCGCCGCGGTCGGCCTGACCAAGGTCGACCTCACCGGCCGGATCTTCGCCTCGGCCTTCGACCTGTTCGCGGAAGCCTACCAGCGGGCGATCGAAGAGTCCCCCGTCCGCAGCTTCGAGGCGGTCCAGATCGGGATCATGGACAACGAGGAGTTCGAGAACCGCGCCAACCTGGCCGCCAAGGTGGCCGACCGGCTCGGGCTCACCGGGATCCCCGCCATCCGCTCGGAGACGGCCTCCTCCACCGGCGCCGCCGCCCTCCACGAGGCCTACTACAAGATCGCGTCGGGCCAGTGCGAGAACGTGCTGGTGCTGGCCGGCGAGCGCATGAAGAACGTCACGACCGAAGTCGCCACCGCGATCATGTCGAAGACGATCGACCCGGTGGAGCGCAACTTCGGCTTCACGATGCCGGCCCTGATCGCGCTCGTGACCCAGGCCTGGCTCGCCGAGCGGCGCGTGCGCGGCAAGGCCGTGCCGGACCTGCTCGCCCGGCTGATGGTGCGCGCCCACCGGCTCGGCGCCGAGAACCCGCTGGCCGCCTTCCACGGCCGGCCCGAGCCGCTCGAGGCCTACTTCGACGCCGCCAAGAACCTGCCGGTCGCGACGCCGCTGATGCGCAAGGACTGCTCGCCGATCTGCGACGGTGCGGCGTGCGTGATCCTGACCTCGCGCCCCCAGGCGGTGCGGATCGCGGGCCTCGGCTCCGCCACCGAGACCAGCTCGATCCTGGACCGCAAGCACCTCTCGGGCATGGACGCCACGCGCGCCGCCGCCCGGGTCGCCTACTGGCGCGCGGGCATCGCGCGCCCGCGCGAGATCGAGGGCCTCTACGTCGAGTGCCACGACGCCTTCAACAGCCTGCTCCCGATCAGCCTGACGGACCTCGGCCTGGTCGAGCCGGGCGAGGCGATCGAGGCGGTGGTGGGCAGCCTGCGGGCGGAGCCCGGCGATCCCCTCGAGCACCCGGTGACGGGGCTGCGCGGGCGGCTCCCCGTGAACTTCTCGGGTGGGCTCAAGGCGCGCGGCCACCCGGTCGGGGGCACCGGCCTGTTCCAGATCGCCGAGTGCCATCTCCAGCTCGCGGGGCGCTTCCCGAACCCCCGCGCGCAGCTCGCGAACGCGAGGGTGGGCGTCGCGCACTCGATCGGGGGCCCCGGCAACAACGTCTACGTGACCGTCCTCGAGCGCGCCGACGCGAAGCGCCCGCGCGAGGCCGCCCTGCGCCCGCAGCTCTCGTTCCGCTCGGCGGGCCCCGTGCGGCTCTCCGACGAGCGCGAGCGGGTGCCGGCGGGCCGCGCCGTCCTCGAGGCCTTCACGAGCATCCACGTGACGAGCGGCGACCAGCCGGGCCCCGTGCACGTCGGGCTCGTGCGCATCGCCGGCCACCGCGCCTTCGCGAAGCTCGACCACCCGCCCGGGGAGGGCGAGCCGGCCGAGTCGGTGCTCGCCGGCCAGCGCGTGCGGCTCCTGCTCAAGGACGACGGCGACCAGTACTTCCAGCTCCCGAAGGGCCGGGGCTTCGACCTGGCCGGCATGGTCGAGCGCGTGCGCACGCGCATGGGACTCAGCCGAGCCGCGGGGCTGGCGGGATCCGCGACCCCGATGGTCCCTGCGGCGAGCCCGGAGCTCGCGACCGACGAGGCGGAGCCGGCCGGAACCGAGGGCGACGAGCCCTTCGAGAGCGGGGCTCCCTAGCCTTCCCTAGCCCGGATCGACGGCGTGCGCGCGCAGCCACCCGATCGTGTCGCGCAGGGTCTCGTCGGCGGGGCGGGCGCGGTAGCCGAGGTCGCCCTCGGCATGGAGCGAGCGCAGGCCCCAGTAGTGGGCCGCCATCTCGACCACGACCGGATCCGGGAGCAGATGCGGGGGCCGGCCGAGCAGGCGCGTGCCGCCCGCCTCGACGAGCGTCGCGAGCGCGATCGCCACGGGATAGGGGAGCTTCCAGGGCGGCCCCGGGACGCCGGAGAGCTGCTCGATGCGCGCGAAGAACTCCTCGATGCCCCAGGCGTGCCCCGGCAGGTGGTAGACCGGCTGCGGCTCCGGGTGCTCGAGGGCCGCCACCAGCGCCGCCCCGACGTCGCGCACGTCGGCAAAGGCGATGCCGCCGCGGATCACGAAGGGCTGCTTGCGGCGGATCGCCTTCCACACGTTGCTCGTCGAGCGCAGCCGGTGGTCGCCCGGGCCGAGCAGCACGGGGGGGCGCAGGAAGCAGAGCTCCACCCCGAGCTCGTCGGCGAGCGCGCGCGCGCGCCGCTCCATCTCGATCTTCGAGACGTAGTAGGGCCAGCGCGCGACGGTGCGCTCGCAGAAGGGCGCCTTCTCGTCGGCGGCCTCGTCGGGCCCGGCGAAGCAGCCGACCGTGCCGCTCGTCGAGACCACCAGGAGCCGGCAGCGCCGGGCCGCCGCGAGCCGCACCATCGCGAGGGTGCCCTCGACGTTGGTCCGGCGCATGTCCTCGGGCCGGTGGCGGCTGTGCCGCACGACCGCCGCCAGGTGCGCGATCCCGCCGAGCGCCGGGAGCGCCGCCGACCAGGCCTCGACGTCGTCGAGCGTGCCGGGGACGGGCTCGACGGGCCCGAGCGCCTCCGTCCAGCCGGCGCTCCGCCACTCTCCGGCGTCGCGCACCAGCGCGAGCGCCGGGTGCGGCGCCGATCGCGCGGCGTTCGCCTCGAGCAGGTGCCGTCCGACGAAGCCCGAGGCGCCCGTCACCAGCCAGGGTCGCACGCGAGGCCCTCCTCGTTCTCGTCGAGTCCGGATCCGCTACAGGCGGCTGCGTAGCCCGCGAGATCCGCAGTCCTCGGGCCGGGGGCCCAGGGCCCCGCGCCCGGCGTGCGGACCAGCATCCCACGCGCGGCGAGGTCGTCGTAGGCCGCCTCGACGTCCGGCAGGTAGGCACCCGGAAGCGTCCGTGCGAGCGCGGCCGGATCGGGCAGCGCGGCGCCCGACGCCCGCGCCGAAGCCGCGAGCGCACCCGCGGCGGCCGCGTAGTCGGCCCGCACCGGGTCGAAGAGCGCGCGCACGAGCGCCCGCACGCGCGGATCCGCGAGCTCCTGCTCCGGGTCGCACGCGGCGCGCGGCGGCGCCCAGGCGTTCGCGCGCAGGTGGTGCTCGACGGCGGGGTTGCCCGCGAAGGCGAGCGCCGCCTCGGGGTAGAAGAACGGCGCCAGGTGCTCGCGCAGGCCCCGCTCGACGAGCGCCGCCACGGGCGTGCGCCGCTCCGGCGTCGCGAGCACGCGCCCGCCGCGGCGCGCGATCGCGCCCGTGAGCCAGGCCAGGTCGGCGCCCGCCGGCGCGGCGGCAGCGAGGAAGGCGCGCAGCTGGTGCGAAGTGACGACGAGCGCCGCCTGCTGCTCGCCGACGATCCGGCGGCTCGCCTCGTAGACGTCGGTCGTGAGGTCGAGCGCGAGCGGGCCGCCGCAGGCCAGGTGGGCGCGCCCGAGCTCGATCTCGCCGCGCGCGAGCCGCACCGTCCAGCCGAGGAGGTCGCGCAGCCGCATCGGGGGCTTCGGCGCCCCGGACAGCTCGGCCGCGAAGCTCGCCTCCTCGGGCAGGTGGTCGTAGCTGATCGCGACCGGCAGCAGCCAGCAGCGCTGGCCGGTGGCCTGGAGGCTGCGCAGGAGGCCGCGGCGCGGCGGCAGGAAGCGCCGCGAGCGGCTGCGCTGGCCCTCGACGAAGAACTCGAGCACGCGCCCTTCGTGCACGAGCCGGTGCACCGCCTGGGTGAGGCGCTTGTCCTCGCGGCCGACGCCGCGCTCGAGGTAGAAGGCGTGCATGTGCTCGAAGAGCCGGCCGAGCAGGGGGATGCGCTGGAAGTCGGAGGCCGCCGCCACGTGCGGGATCGCGATCCCGAGGTCCGGGCGCGCAAAGCACAGGTACGACACCAGCACGAAGTCGAGGTAGCTGCGGTGCGAGGGCACGACGACGAGCAGCGCACCGGGCGGGGCCGCGGCGACCGCCTCGCGGAACGACGCCTCGTCGACCGTGACCCGCTCGTGCGCGCGCGCGAGCGCCGCGTCCACCGCGAAGGCCGCGAGCCGCAGGACCGGGTTGCCGTGCGGCTGGCGCAGCACCCAGGCGGCGCGCCCGCCGTCGCGCCGGTGGGCGCGCCCGGCGATCGTCACCTCGCGCTCGTCGCCCCCGAGCAGGTGGCGCCAGACGCCGGCGCACACGGTGTCGAGGTAGGCGCCGGGCTCGAAGGCGGGATCCGCGATCGGGACCGAGCTCTCGAAGCGGAAGGTCGAGTGGGTGAAGTAGGCGAAGCGCCGGCTCGTCTCGGCGAGCGCCTCGGGCCAGGGGGCGCCCCGCGCGGGGCGCCGGTGATGGAGATGGTGCGCGAGCCGCCAGCGCCAGCCGGCGGGGCCCAGGTGCCGCACGCGCGCCGCGGGCGCCGCCGGCAGCGGGTGCCGCTCGTAGAACGAGCCCACCCGCTCGCGACACAGCTCGAGCGTCGGGCTGCGCGCGAAGCCCGCCACCGCGTGCCGGATCGGCGGCTCCGCGGCGCCGGCCGCCGCACGCGCCGTGCCGTCGAAGGCGGCGCCGACGACGCGCTCGGCCACCACGTCGACCGGCACCAGGTCGAGCCGCGCCTCGGGCCGGGCGAGCACGACCTTCATGCGACCGCTCCCGATCCCGACCGCGAAGAGCGCGAAGGCCGCCGCGCTGTCGATCCAGCCCGGGAAGGGCCGCCGCCAGCTCGCCGCGATGATGCTCGGGCGCACGAGGACGAGCGGCAGCGCGCCGCGGCGCCGGGCCAGCAGGTGCTCGGCCAGGCACTTCGTGAGCGTGTAGGTGTTGGGGTGGCCGGTCTCCGCGAGCAGCGCGGCCTCCGCCTCGGGCGCGGCGTAGCGGCCCGCGCGGATCGCCGCGAAGAGCGTCTCCGGGTCCCACGGCAGCGGCGCAAGCTGCTCGGCGACCGGCACGCCCGCGCCCGGATGCGGCGTCACGTAGGCGGTCGAGACGCTGACGAGCGCCGCGAGCCGCGGGCACGCGCGCGCGAGCTCGAGCACCTGGAGCGCGCTCGCGGCGTTCGCCGAGGCGGCGCGCGTGACCGGCAGGTGGAACTCGACCGACGCGGCGCAGTGGACGACGTGGGTGAGGCGCCCGGCGAGGGCCGCCCGCGCCTCGGGCGCGAGGCCGGCGCCCTCGCGCTCGCAGTCGCCGTCGACGGGCACGACGGCCTGCGCCGAGCCCGCGGGCAGGGCGGCGAGGCAGGGCGACGCGAGCACCTCCTCGCGCAGCCGCTGCCCGGCCCCGGCGCCGTTGCGGGGCCGGAGCAGGACGTGCACGCGCGCGATCCCGAGCTCCTCGCGCCGGCGCAGGAGCTCGTGGAGCACCACCTTGCCCAGGAACCCGCTCGCGCCGGTCAGCAGGACCTCGTGGTCAGGGATGGCGGTCTCCTCCGAAGAGCTGGTTGCCCGCGCCGAAGACGTTCCGGGGGTCCACCGCGCGCTTCACCTCGCGCGCGAAGGCGAGCTGGCCCGGCGACGCGATCCGGCCCAGGAAGGGCTGGCGGATCTTCCCGATCCCGTGGTGGTGCGAGAGCGAGCCGCCCCGCGCCAGCACCTCGTCGCGCGCGGCGTGCTCGATCTCGGCGTAGATCTCGCTCGGGTTGCCGGGCACGCCCTTGAAGTAGAACGCGAAGTAGAAGTAGACGCACACGCCGGTCGGGTAGAGCTGGGTCACCCGGCAGGTGACGAAGGGCTTGCCGGGCAGCCGGCGCGCCGCGTGCTCGGCGCGGATGCGCTCCTTCACCGCCTCGCACAGCTCGAGGGCGCGGCTCCACGGGACGGAGGTCTCGAAGCTCTCGGCGATCAGGTAGTGGTTCAGGATCCAGTCGCGCAGGTAGGCGATCCCGAAGGTGAGCTGGTAGCCGCGCTCCCCGTTGGCGGCGCCGCCGGCGAGCCCGCCGTGGCGCTTCGCGATCGCGTAGCTGCGCTTCTCCTGCGCGGCCACCTCCGCGCGCGTGCCCTCGAAGACCATCGTGCAGGCCGTCATGCGCTCGACGTCGAAGCCCTTCAGCTTCGTGACGAAGAGCTTCTCCGCCTGCGAGACGAGCCGCCCGAGTCCCTCCTTGCGCGGCTTCAGCATCTGGGAGAGCTGGAACTGGAGGTTGTCGACGAGCCGCACGCTGGCCGGCACGTCGCCCGCCTGCTGGAGCTCGTAGAGGAAGTCGACGCCGCGCGGGAAGTCGGGGAACACGATCGAGCCGTAGACCTGCCGCTCGGGCAGCGGGAAGACCTTCACCACCGCCCGCGTCACGATCCCGAGGCAGCCCTCGGAGCCGAGCACGAAGCGGCGCGCGTCGGCGCTGCCGATCGACTCGCGCGGGTGCACCGACGGCCGCTCGAGCACCCCCTGCGCGGTCACCACGCGCACGTCGAGCACGAGGTCCTCGATGTTGCCGTAGCGGTTCTTCTTCATGCCCGAGGCGTGGGTCGCGATCCAGCCGCCGAGGGTCGAGAACTCCACGCTGTCGGGCTCGTGTCCCATCGTGAAGCCGTGCGCGGCGAGGCCCGCGGCGATCTCGCGCCCGACCGCACCCGCCTCGATGCAGGCCATCCGGTCGACCGGGTCGATCCACAGGATCCGGTTCATGCGCCGCAGGTCGACCGACACGATCGTGCGCGCCTCGTCGGCGCGACAGCGCAGCGCGTCGGTGACGTTGGTGCCGCCGCCGTAGGGGATCAGCACCACGTCGTGGCGCAGGGCCGCCTCGACCAGACGCTCGACCTGCGCGTCCTCGGCCGGGTACACGACCAGGTCCGGCACCCGCTCGAGCGCGCCGTACTTGACCGCGTACATCTCCTCCTGCGTGTGGCCGTGCCCGTGGCGCAGGCGCAGCTCGGGGTCCTCGCTCGCCTGGTCGTCGGCGAAGCTCTTGCGGAGCTCGTCGAGGAAGGCCTGGTTCCGGCGCGGCGGGGGGATCGCGGGCGGGTAGTGGGGCCGGTTCAGGTCGTCGGGGCGCACGTCCGGATGGATCTGGCGCTGCGTCCAGCCGAGCAGCTCGGGCAGCTCCTGGCCCGAGAGCGCGTAGCGGCTCCCGGTGAGCACCACGACCCCGTCCGCGCGCGCGACGAAGCGGGTGTCGCGGAAGCCCCAGACGTCGAGCGACTCCTCGTCGGCGGGATCACGGGCCGGCGGATCGGGCACGATGCGGCGCGCCTGCGGGTCGAACGCCATGGGACCCCCCTCGTGGCCTGCCCCATTGTGGCGCAACGAGGCGCCGGCGCCCGTCAAAAGCGCGTGAAAATGCGCCCCGAGCGCAGCGTGCGCCCCGACCACCCGATCGGGGCGCACGCCGGAGGATCCGCGGGGCGGCGCGGCGCCCCGGTGCGGGCGCTAGAACACGATCACGCCGCGCGCGTTCACGCCCGCCACCAGGTCGTCGAAGGCCTGCTGGGCCTGGTCGATCGAGTAGGTGGCGGTGACCAGCTCGTCGAGCTTGAGGCGGCCGTGCTTGTAGAGGTCGAGCAGGCGCGGGAAGTCGACGGCCGGGCGCGCCGAGCCGTACATCGAGCCGACCAGGACCTTCTCCTGGAAGGGCATCATGAACGCGCCGAGCGTCACGGTCTCGGTCGGCTTCGACACGCCGACCACCACCGCGGTGCCGCCCTTCTGGATGCAGTTGTAGGCCTGGGTGATCGTCGCCCCGAGGCCGATGCACTCGAAGGCGTAGTCCGCGCCGCCGCCGGTCAGCACCATGATCTTGCCGACCGGGTCGCCGTCGGTGCTCGGGTTGATCGTGTCGGTGGCGCCGAACTGGCGGGCGTACTCGAGCTTCTTGTCCGACATGTCGACGGCGATGATCCGCGAGGCGCCGGCGATCGCGCAGCCCTGGATCGTGTTCAGGCCGACGCCGCCCGCTCCGAACACCACGCACACGCTGCCCGGCTCGACCTTCACGGTGTTGAGCGCCGCACCGACACCGGTCATCACCGCGCAGCCCACGATCGCAGCCTTGTCCATCCCCACCGAGGGGTCGATCTTGATCACGTTGTCGCGGTGCAGTGTCGCGTACTCGGCCATCACGCCGGTCCCGGCCATGTGGTTGAGCGGCTTGCCGTCCTTGTCCTTGAAGCGGTGCGTGCCGTCGGGGAGCGTCACGGTGGCCTTGGCCGACTGGTCGCAGAGCTGGGGCTTGCCCATCACGCAGTAGCGGCACTTCCCGCACATCGGGACCCACGACACGATGACGGTGTCGCCGACCGCGATGTCACCGACCCCCTCGCCCAGCTCGACGATCGTGCCCGCGGCCTCGTGCCCGAGGACCAGCGGCGGCGGCAGCGGGATCGTGCCGTTGGTGGCGGAGAGGTCGCTGTGGCAGACGCCGCAGGCGCCGACCTTGATCATCACCTCGCCGCGCTTCGGCGCCTCGACGGTGACGGTCTCGACGACCGGCGGCTTGTTCCACTCGCGGCAGACGACGGCCTTGGCCTGCTTCGCCATGAGCTCTCCTCTCGGGGGCCGGGCGCGCCCGGAAAGGGGGGAGCGCCGCGCGCTGGGGTTGCATCGTGGGTCGGCACGAGCCCGCGGCCCGTGCCGGAGACGGGCGGAGTCTAGGAGAGCGTCGACTCGCGTGTCAAAGCGGCGAGCGAGCCGGCGCGCGCCCGATCGTCGGCTACGAGATCGTCGGGTACGAGACACCTGGGGCGGGCTGGACGGCGGCGACGCCCTGGTCGATTTCGGCGGCGAGCTTCCCGAGGCCGAGGCGCGCGGCCGTGGCCCGCGCCTGCTCGGTGAGTGCGCGCGCCCGCCCGCCGTCGCCCCGGGCGGCGAGCTGCTGCGCGAGCTCCCAGCGGGTCCAGGCCCCGTAGAGCTCGGCGCCGATCGCCTGGTTGGCCACGAGCGCCGCCTCGAGGCAGGCCACGGCGTCGGGCGCGCGGCCTGCGGCAGCCGCCAGCAGGCCCAGGTAGCGCGCCATCGAACCTCGACACGTGATCGCGTAGATCCCGGCGACGCGGTCACGCCAGGGCGCGAGGCGCTCGTGGAGCGCGGCGGCGACGTCGCGCGCGCGCAGGTGCCGGCAGATCTCCGCGAGCCAGCTCGCGGTGTCGAGCAGGTTCGGGTCCTCGGCCAGCGCGGCGTAGTCGTCGGCGGCCAGCTCGGCGAGCAGACGCTGCGCGCCGGCCGGACGGCCGCCCTCGAGCTCGAAGAGCGCGATCGCGGCGCGGGCGGCGGGAACACGCGTCCGGAAGGGGTCGAGCGAGGGCGCATCGTGCACGAGCTCGGCGAGCTCGACCTGGCGGCCGCGCTCCCGCATCAGCAGGCTCGCCTGCATCAGGACGTAGGACTCGACGTTCGGAACCCCGCCGCGTTGCCGCCAGCGAGCACTCTCGGCGAGCCAGGACTCGGCGTCCTCGAAGCGGCCCTCCATCGTCGCGAGCAGCGCGCGCCAGCGCGAGGGATGGTCGAGATAGCGCCGGCAGCGCGTGGCCTGCGAGATCTCCTCGAGGCGCGTGACGTCGCGTTCGGCAGCCGCGCGGTCGCCCGCTTCCATCAGGTCGCCGGCGCGCCAGGCCAGCACCTGGCAGATCTGGACGTCGTTGTGACGGCGGTCTGCCTCGGCGAGGGCCTGGTCGGCGAGGCGCAGGCGCTCGGGCAGGTGGCGGGGCCCCGCCAGCGCGTGGTGCCGCGCGAGCAGCGCGCCGACCAGGTCCTGGGGACTCTCGATGCGGCGCGCGATCGCGATCGCCTCGTCCGCCAGCGCGAGCCGCTGCTCGCTCCGACCCTCGTACCAGAGCGCGGTCGCGAGCGCCGCGAGGCTGCGCCCGCGCAGCGCAACGTGCTCGGGCCCGAGCGCGGCGAGCACCTCCTGGAAGAGCGCGCGGGGCTCCGAGGAGTCGATGACCACGTAGTCGGCGAAGAGCAGGCCGGCCTCGGCGAGGAGATCCGGACGCCCGAGATCGCGGGCGAGCGCAGCGGCGCCGCGCGCCGTCTCCACGGCGCGCCCGACCTCACCGGCGTGCAGCTGGGCGCGCGCGAGTGCCAGGAGGACGGGACAGCGGTGGCCCCGGTGCGCACCATCGACGCGATCGAGCGCGGTGAGCGCCAGCTTGTACTGGCGCCTCGCCTCCTCGAAGGCGAGCGCCGCCTCCGCGCGCTCGGCCGCCGCCACGGCCGCCTCGAAGGCCGCGATGCCGACCTCCTCCGCGACTTCGCACAGGTGCCGGGCGGCGGTGGCGAGCCGGTCGCTGCGATCGCCCGAGGGCAGCGCCTGGGCGGCCTCGCCGACGCGGCGGTGCAGCAGGCGCCGGCGCGCTTCGGGCAAGCCGGCATAGATCGCCTCCTGCACCAGCGCGTGCCGGAAGCGGCGCGCCGGGCCCCAGCCGAGCTCCACGAGCCCGGCCTGCCGGCCGAGCACGAGCGCCTCGGTCAGGTCCGCGATGTCGAGGCCGCTCGCGCGGCCGAGGAGCGCCACCTCGAACTCGCGGCCGATCACGGCGGCCAGCTCGATCGTGTCCCGGCAGCGCAGCGGGAGCCGCTGGAGGCGGCCATGCAGGAGCTCGCACAGGCTCGGCGGCACGCTGCCGGCCCCGCCGCCCGCGGGCGCCTCGGCCAGGAAGCGCGCCAGCTCGGTCACGTAGAAGGGATTGCCGTCGGTGCGGGCGTGGATCCCGGCGAGCTCGGCGTCGCCCGGCTCGCGACCGGTCACCGCCTGCACGAGCGCGGCGGTGGCCTCCGCGTCGACCCCTTCGACCCGATGCCGCGCGAAGCCGGGCCCGCGCGCCAGCTCCGCCAGGGTCGCGGGAAGCGGATGCTCGGGATCCAGCGCACAGCTCCGGTAGGCGCCGGCGATCAGGATGCGCTCGCCGTGGATCTCGTCGGCCAGGTACTCGAGCAGGCGTAGCGAGGAGCGATCGGCACCCTGCAGGTCGTCGAGGATCAGCACGAGGGGTGCGCTCCGGGAGACGCGGCGCAGGAAGCCCGAGACGGCCTCGAAGAGGCGCAGCGCCGTGGTCTCGTCCTCGGGCGCGGTCGGCAAGGGGGCCTCGCCCGGGATCAGCCCGGGCACGAGCCGCGCGATCCACGGCAGCCCGTGCCCCATCTCCTCGGCGAGGCGCTCGGGCGGGCGTGCCTCGATCAGCGCCGCCAGGAGCTGGGACCACGGCCGATAGGCAGCCCCCGTACCCGCCTCGGGGAAGCGCGCCTGGCACACGATCGCGTGGGACGAGGGGGCGCCCTCCGAGAGCGCGGCCAGCAGGCGCGTCTTGCCGATCCCGGGCTCGCCCTCGAGCAGCACCAGCCGGCCGCAGCCGCTCGACGCCGCCGCGAGGGCGTCGCCGAGCTGCGCGAGCAGCACGCGACGCCCGACGAGGGGTATGGACCGGACGGGCTCGGGGCGCGCTTCGGGCGGCGGCGGCCCGCACGCAACGGGCGCGACGAAGCGGAAGCCGAGACCACGGGCGGTGCGGATGTAGCGCGGGAGCTGCGGGTCGTCGGCGAGGGCGCGGCGCAGGTCGCGCAGCGTGGACGCAAGCGTGGCATCGCTCACCGCGACGTGGGGCCAGATCTCGGCGAGCGCCTCCTCGCGCGACACCATGCGGTCGCGCCGGCTCACGAGCAGCGCGAGGAGCGCGAGCGGCTTCGGCGCGATCGCGACGAGGTCGCCGCCGCGGCGCAGCTCCTGGCGGGCGGCGTCGAGCTCGAACTCGCCGAAGCGGTAGCTACCAGGGCTCTCCAGGGGAAGCGACACGACGATCCCTCTCGATCAGCAGCCCCTGACCGGTCGCTTCCATTCCGATTTGCACCGAAGGGGATGTATCACGTCGCCCGGCCGATGGGAAGGCCGGGCAGCGGGCGACCGCTCGTGCGGGCTCGCCGGACCCGTCCGAGGGAGCCGCTCGCGCAGCGGCCGTCCCGCCGGGGCGGCTCCCTCGGATGGGTGGGCGGAGCGCCCCTCCCTGGTGGGGGCTCCACCCCACCGCACGTCCCTGGAGCGCGAGTGTCGCTATGGACGCTGCAGCGCACGTGCGGCGGATCACTCACTCTAGAGCAGAAAAGGGCGGACGAATCTGGGGTTTTCCGGGGAATCCCGTTCTGTCACCAGGGATCTGGACCTGATCCGGGCGGTGGGGAGGGCGGCCGGGGTGCTCTGCGAGCACGGCCGCCGGCGATCAAGGGGAAGCGGCAAGCTGCTCGTCGAGCAGCGCAGCGAGGCGCACGCCCGCCTGCTGGAGGCGGCGCTCGATGACCCCGATCGCCGCGGCGGACGCCTCCGGGCCGAAGGCCGTCCCGGAGCGCACCCCGAAGGCGTGGCGGCGCGCCAGCGCGAGGGACTCGTCGGCCCAGGCGCGCGGATCGCGCGCGGCCGCCCAGGTGCGCCGCTCCTTGGCAGGGATCGCCTGCTCGAGGTCGGCCGCGTAGCGTCGCCAGCGCAGGCCCGCGCGGGCCAGGTGCAGGCGCAGGAAGCCCGAGTCCCAGGCGGCGTGGAGCTGGGTGCGCTCGCCGCCCAGCCGGACGCGCACGGTCGCGCCCCCGCTGCCGTCGGGGTGGCTCACGTGGAGCGGCTGGTGGACGTCGCCGACGAAGTGCGCGACGAGCCGGAGCGCGTCGACCCGCTCCGCGTGCGGGCGGGCGGGGTCGCCGAGCACGTCCGCGTACTCGAGGATGGCCCCGACGACGCAGCGGCAGCCGCGGCCTTCCTCCACCCGGCGTGCATCCGGGGAGACGTCCACGTAGTGCAGCGGCGCGAGCCATGCGTAGCCGTCCTGCTCGCGGGCGAAGGTGTCGGCCCAGGTGGCGGCCTCGGCGAGTGTGTCGTAACGGCCGCGCGGGAGGAGCGCGCGCACGGAGCGCCTGGTCTCCGGGCGCAGCTCGCGCCAGGCGATCTCACCGACGATGCGATGGCCGTTGGGCCCCCAGCCGGCAGCGGGCGACGGCGACAGGACGGCCAGCAGCACGAGCGCGATGCGGAGGCCCACCGGGCCCGCGGGCTCGCACGCGCGCCAGCGCGAGCGAGCCCTGGAGACGGAGGCCTGCGCGAAGACGCTCAGCACCCCTCGCAGGGGCGCCCGGCCTCGCGCCACCCGATCATGTCGCCCTCGAGATGGCGCACGCCCCGGAAGCCTGCTTCGCGCAGGGTCGCCTCCGCCTGCGCGGCGCGCCGCCCGCTCCGGCAGTAGACGACGATCTCGCGATCGAGGTCCTCGACGCCGAGCTCACCGGTGCGTCCGGCCAGCGTGTCGTAGGGGATGTTGATCGCCTGCGGGATGTGTCCCTCGGCGAACTCCTCGGGGGTGCGCACGTCGAGCAGCAACGGGGCGTCGCCGGCCGCGATGCGCTGCGCGAGATCCTCGCCCGAGACGGCGGGCGTGCCCGCGGCGCCGGAGCACGCCGACGCGAGCGCGAGCAACGACACGATCGCGAGTCGAAGCCGGTCGATCATGGAAGCCCCGGCCCTCCCGCCGCGCTCAGTAGCGGCTTCCGCCATAGGGCCGCCGATCGTAGCGGCTGCGCTCGAGCTCGCCGCCGAGCCAGCCGCCGAGCAACGCCCCGGTGAGCCCGCCGATCACGGCGTTGCGCCCCTCGCGGCTGTTGCTCCCGGCGCGGTGGCCGATCGCGGCTCCTGCGACGCCGCCGGCGAGACCGCCCAGCACCTGGCCCTGGCTCAACACCGGCCGCTCGTAGGGGCCGGTCACGCAACCCAGGGCCCCACCCGACGCGAGCAACGAGACGCCGAGCAACCCCCGTGTGAAGATCCGCACGCACGTACCCGGGAAGCCCTTCGCGGCCATGACCGAACCTCCGTGGCGGCGGCGACGGGGCCGCCGGAAGCTCGGACGGAGCCCCCTCGCCGGCGATTCGGCGTGCGCGGATGACGGCGTCGCAAGGTCGCAAGCGGAGCGAAACGGTCCTTGCCGCTTCAGAGGTCCTTGCGCAGGAAGAAGCGCTGGTGGCCTTCCGGGTAGTCGTCGAGCGTCGCGAACACCCGCCAGCCACGCTTCTCGTAGAAGGGGCGGGCCTGGTAGCTGAAGGTGTCGAGGTGGGCGCGGGTGCAGCCGCGCGCGCGCGCCGTGTCCTCGGCGGCCGCCAGCAGGAGCGCGCCGATCCCGCTCCCGCGCAGCTCCTCCGCCACCCAGACGAGCGAGACGTGCAGCCAGCTCCAGTTGACGCGCGCCACGACGCCGCCCACCAGGCGGCCCGTCCCGTCGCGGGCGAGCACGGCGAGCGGCTGGAAGCCCGGGCGCGTGACGAAGGCGCGGGCGTGGGCGGAGAGGCCCTGCTCGAGCGCGCGCACGTCGTCGAGGGTCGGCTCGGACGTGATGTCGATCGTGATCTCGTCGGCGCTGCCGGCCATCAGAAGCGGTCCGCCGGCCAGAGGACGAGGCGTTCGGGCGGCAGCACGCGTGCGAGCCAGGCGGCGTCGCTCTCGCCGGGGGTGCGGGGTCTTCCGGTGCGGCGGGCGAGCGCATCGGGGTCGAGCACGCGGAGCATCGCGTCGCGCGAGGAGAAGGTCTGGCGCACGACGCCGCGGCGCACGAGGGCACCCTCGAGCGCGGGATCGTGGAGGCACGGGGCGACCAGGAAGCGACGCAGGTCGGACGGCGGGGGGCAGGGGGGCGCGCTGGCGGACGGTGTGCGGCGAGGAGACCCGCTGGCGGGCGGCGCGCTGGCGGGCGGCGCGCTGGCGGACGGCGCGAGCGGGTCCGGATCGCGCGGGGCGAGCAAGGCGGCGACCAGATCCGCGAGCGCCTCGGCCGCGTCGGGCTCGGGACGGCGCGCGAGCTCGGTCGCGAGCAGCACGCCCTCGAGCGCCGCCGCGCGCGCGTACGCGGCGAGCGCGCCGTCGGAGGTGCGAGCCAGCAGGAAGTCCTCCTCGGGGTTGCCGGCGAACGCGAGCTGGGCCCGGAAGAAGGCGGCGTCGCGGACGCAGGTGCCCTCGAGCGCACCGCTGTGGGCGGTGTGCAGCGCGTAGGCAGCATCGAGGTCGCGGGCGGGATCGAAGCGGTCGACACGGCGGGCGGGATCGGGCCCCGTGTAGGCCTCGCCGCGCAGCCAGAGCCCGCGCTCGCGCGGCCAGAGCTGCCAGCCGAGCCGGCCGTAGAATCCGTGCCGGGTCGCGAAGAGGAGCGAGAGCTCGAGGCCGCGCGCCTGCATCTCGGCGATCGCGCGCTCGAGCAGTGCCGAGGCCACCCCGCTACCACGCACTTCGGGGTGGGTGAAGACGCTGCCGATGCCGCCCAGCGGTACCTGCGCGAAGCCGTTGCGCGGAGGGCCCTCGCCGGGGCGCACCCGCAACGCGCGCGGGAAGATCTGCACGCAGCCGACGAGCCGGCCAGCCCGTTCGGCCACCACGACGTTGCGCGGCTCGAAGCTCGGATCCGCGTCGAGATAGCGGCGGAAGAAGTCGCCCGGGCGTCCCGGCCAGCCCGGCACCACCCAGCCGTCGAGCAGCGCGACGAGCGCCTCGCGCTCCTCGCCGCGCAGCAGCCGGATCGTGTCGGGGGCCGTCATGGGCGCGGCTATACTGCCGCCGATGTCGGAGGCGCGCACCCTCTACAAGACCGGGATCGAGCACTTCGCGAGCGGCCGCATCGCCGAGGCGGTGGGTGCCTACCGCCAGGCCCTCGCCTTGAACGAGCGCCTGGCGATGGCCTGGAACGGACTCGCGATGGCCCTCGCCAAGCAGGGCGACCTCGACGGGGCCATCGACGCCGCCCGCCGCTACGTCGCCCTCGACCCCGACGAGCCGCTCGCCCACACCAGCCTCTCGATGCTCTACCAGCAGAAGGGCATGATCCCCGAGGCGGAGCACGAAAAGGCGCTCTCGATGCAGCTCCGGCGAGGTTAGCTCGGGGACAGTCCCGGCGATTCGGCGGGGACAGACCCGGCGATTCGGCGATTCCCGCACTGCCTGCGCGAATCGCCCGATGACCGGAATCGCCGAATCGCCGGGTCTGTCCCCAGGCTAGTCGGGACTGTCTCCGCCGACGCTGCGGTGGCGGCGTTCGAGCTCGCGGTAGAGGACGGGGAGCACGATCAGGGTGAGCGCCGTCGAGGACAGGACGCCACCGATCACGACGGTGGCGAGCGGCCGCTGCACCTCGGCGCCGGCGCCGGTCGAGAGCGCCATCGGCACGAAGCCGAGCGAGGCGACGAGCGCCGTCATGAGCACGGGGCGCAGGCGGGTGAGCGCGCCCTCGCGCAGCGCGGCCTCGAGCTCCCACCCCTCGCGGCGCAGCTCGTTCACGAACGAGAGCATCACGACGCCGTTCAGGACCGCGACACCCGAGAGCGCGATGAAGCCGACGCCCGCCGAGATCGAGAGCGGGATGCCGCGCAGCCAGAGCAGCAGCACGCCACCCGTCCAGGCCAGGGGCACGCCGCTGAAGACGAGCAGCGCCTGGCGGACCGTCCCGAAGAGCCCCGCCAGGATCGCGAAGATCAGCGCGAGCGCGAGCGGGACCACGACGCGCAGGCGCCGCGTCGCGGACTCGAGCTGCTCGAACTGCCCGCCCCAGCTCGTCCAGTAGCCCGCCGGAAGCTCGACACCGGCGCGGATCGCCGCCTCGGCCTCCGCCACGAACGAGCCGATGTCCCGGTCCCTCACGTTGGCCGTCACCACGACCCGCCGCTTGCCGTTCTCCCGGCTCACCTGGTTCGGGCCGGTCCCGAGCTCGAGGTCCGCGACCGCGCCGAGCGGCACGAAGGCGCGCGCCGCCGTCGCGCTGCCGATCCCCCGCTGGAGCCCTCCGGCCTCCCGCTGCGCGGCCGCGGGCAGCGCGATCGGAAGGCGCTCGATCGCGCGCGGGTCGCTGCGCAGCGCCTCGGGCAGGCGCACGACCAGGTCGAAGCGCCGGTCGCCCTCGAAGACCTGCCCCGCCACCTCGCCGCCGATCGCGATGCGCGCCACCTCCTGCACCTCGTCGAGCGAGAGGCCGAAGCGCGCCAGCGC
>JAPSFT010000037.1 GCA_035063765.1 Deltaproteobacteria bacterium | reverse complement strand
GGATCGCCGGGTCTGTCCCCAAGCGAGGCGCGATGGAACACCTGCTCTGGATCGACGGAAGCGCGCGACCGGCGGCCGACGGCGCGACGGCCGAGGTGGCGGAGCCGGCGCTCGGCGCGCCCCTGGCGGAGGTGGCGCGCGGCGGGATCGGCGACGTCGAGGCGGCGGCGGCCGCCGCCGGGCGCGCCTTCCGCAGCGGCCCCTGGCCGCGCGCGACCGCGGCCGAGCGCCAGCGGGCGCTCCTCGCCCTGGCCGCGCGCATCCGCGCCGAGTCCGACGCGCTGGCGACGCTCGAGGCCCGCAACACCGGCAAGCCCATCGCCGACGCGCGTTGGGAGGTCGCCACCGCCGCCCAGTGCTTCGAGTTCTACGCGGGGGCAGCGACGGCGCTCTCGGGCCGGGTGCCCCCCGCCGACGGGCGCGGGCTCTCGGTGGTTCTGCGCCAGCCCGTGGGCCCGTGCGCGCTGATCGTGCCCTGGAACTTCCCGCTCCTGATCGCGGCCTGGAAGCTCGCGCCCGCCCTCGCGGCCGGCAACACGGTGGTGCTCAAGCCCGCGAGCGCAACGCCCCTCACGGCCCTGCGCCTCGGCGCGCTGGCGCGCGAGGCGGGGCTCCCCGACGGCGTGCTCAACGTCGTGGCGGGGCCGGGCGCCGAGGTCGGCGCGGCGCTCGTGCGCCACCCCGCGATCCGCAAGGTCTCCTTCACGGGCGACTCGAGCAACGGCGCCGAGATCCTGCGGCTGGCCGCCCCCGACATCAAGCGCGTGTCGCTCGAGCTCGGCGGCAAGTCCGCGAACGTGGTCTTCGCCGACGCCGACCTCGAGGCCTGCGTCGCGAAGTCGCTGCTCTCGGTCTTCGGCAACGCCGGGCAGGACTGCTGCGCGCGCAGCCGGATCCTGGTCGAGGCGAGCGTCCACGACGCGCTCGTCGGGTCCTTTGCGGCCGCCACGCAGCGGCTGCGCGTCGGCGACCCCCTCGACCCCGAGACCCAGGTGGGCTCGCTGATCTCGCCCGCGCACCGCGAGCGCGTGCAGGGCTACCTCGAGAGCGGCGCGCAGGAGGGCGCGCGCCGCGTCTGCGGCGGCGAGGTGCCCCGCGCCGGCGCCCTCGCGCGCGGCGCCTTCCTGACCCCCTGCGTCTTCGACGGCGTGACCCCCTCGATGCGGATCGCCCGCGAGGAGATCTTCGGCCCCGTCGTGGCCGTGCTGCCCTTCCGCGACGAGGAGGAGGCGGTGACGCTCGCCAACGACTCCGAGTACGGCCTCTCGGGATCGCTCTGGACCGGCGACGCACGCCGCGCCCTGCGCGTGGCGCGCGCGATCGAGACCGGCGTGCTGTCGGTGAACACGAGCCGCAGCGTCTTCCTCGAGTCGCCCTTCGGCGGCTGGAAGCGCAGCGGCCTCGGCCGCGAGCTCGGGGTCGAGGCGCTCGAGGGCTACACGGAGACGAAGTCGCTGTACTTCGAGACGGAGGGGTAGGGCGCGTGGGCGAGCCGAGGCTTCGGGGCAAGGTGGCGTTGATCACGGGCGGCGCGAGCGGGATCGGGCGCGAGGCGGTGCGGCTCTTCGCCGCCGAGGGCGCGCGCGTGGTGATCGCCGACCTCGACGGCGCCGCGGCCGGGACGGCGGCCGAGGCGGTGCGCGCCGCCGGCGGCGAGGCCGAGCCGGTCGCCTGCGACGTCGCGCGCAGCACCGACGTGCGCGCCGCCGTCGAGACGGCCGAGCGCCGCTTCGGCGCCCTCCACGTCCTCTTCAACAACGCCGGTATCTTCCCCGCCGACGACGGCTCGCCGGTGGATACGCCCGAGGAGACCTTCGACCGCGTACTCGCGGTCAACACCAGGGGCGTCTTCCTCGGCTGCAAGCACGGCATCCCGGCGCTCCTGCGCGCAGGCGGGGGCTCGATCGTCAACACCGCGTCGTTCGTCGCGGTGATGGGCGCCGCCACCTCGCAGGTGGCCTACACCGCGAGCAAGGGCGCCGTCCTCGCGATGACCCGCGAGATCGCGATCGAGTACGCCCGCCAGGGCATCCGCGCCAACGCCCTCTGCCCGGGCCCCGTGAACACGCCGCTGCTCGCGCAGCTCCTCTCGACGCCGGCCGCACGCCAGCGCCGCCTCGTGCACGTCCCGATGGGACGCCTCGCGGAGGCCGCCGAGGTGGCGAAGGCGGCGCTCTTCCTCGCGAGCGACGAGTCGTCCTACGTGAACGGCGCCACCTTCCTGGTCGACGGCGGCATCACGGCGGCGTACGTAACGCCCGAGTGAGACGCCTCGGAGACCGTCCTCGTCACGCGACGGCCTGCCGCGCCGCGCCCGTCGCGAAGTCCGACCGCTCGAAGCCCTGCTCCAGCGTCCCGCACAGGCGGTCGAGGCCCGTAGCCGCAGGGTCGGCTTGCAGGATTTCGCTTGATCCCCAGGGAGGGGGTAGCGTAGTGAGTACCCTGCTCGGCTGCGCTCTCGCGGTCGCTCCTGGGAAGCGGAAGGCAGATGCGGATTCGTGTGCTCCCGCTCCTCACGTGGTTCGGACTGGTGGCCGGCCTCGGACTCCTCGCGGCCCCGGCCTCCGCGGTGACGATCGACTGGGTGCTGGTGGGTGACGCCGGCAATGCACCGGATACGCTGAGCAGCAACTGCTTCTCGGCGAGCTGCGGCGCGGTCGCGGACGCATTCCGGATCTCCAGGTACGAGGTCACGAACGCGCAGTACGCGGAGCTGCTGAACGCCAAGGCAGGGTCGGATCCGCTGGCGCTCTACAGCACCGACATGGCGACCTATGGCGGCATCACCCGGAGCGGCTCCCCGGGCAGCTACACGTACGCCGTGAAGGCCGGCTGGGAGGACAAGCCGGTGAACTACGTGTCGTTCTACGACGCGATGCGCTTCACGAACTGGCTGCACAACGGGCAGGGCAGCGGCGACACGGAGACCGGTGCCTACACGCTGCTCGGAGGCACGGCGACGCCGAGCAACGGGTACACGGTGACGCGCAATCCGGGCGCGATCGCGTTCCTGCCGAGCGAGAACGAGTGGTACAAGGCGGCCTACTATGACGGGCTCTCGGCGACCTACTTCGACTACCCGGCCGGAACGAACACGCAGACCGGCTGCGTGGCGCCCGGGGCAGCGCCGAACACCGCGAACTGCGACAACGCCGTCGGCAACGTAACGGACGTGGGCGCCTACGCGGGCTCGGCGAGCCCGTACGGGACCTTCGACCAGGGTGGGAACGTGTGGGAGTGGAACGAGCAGATCGTGAGCGGCCCGCGCCGGGGCATCCGGGGTGGGGGCTGGGGCTACGATGCCGGCTACCTCGCCGCGTCGTACGGGGGCGTCGGCTACCCGCCCTACGAGGACGGCGACGTCGGGTTTCGTGTCGCGAGTCCGGTCCCCGAGCCCGGAACGATGCTTCTCGGGATGACAGTGATGACCTGTCTAGCGGGGCTCTCCTGGAAGCGAAGAAGTTCGTGACGGCCCTCTGACCTCTGGCTCTCTGGCCCTTGTCCGGGGCCGCGCGGCGTAAGCCGCGCGGCTCGCGCATCGGGGGGTGCGCTGGCCAGGCGGGGCGAACCGCCGATCCTGCTCGTGAAGGGTTGCGACCTCTCGCGCTGGCTGCTCGAGCGCGTCGAGAGTTTCCCCAAGAGCCAGCGCTTCGTCTTCGGCCAGCGCTCTCGGACCGCAGCCTCGCGATCCTGGACACCCGGATGGACGCCGCCTGGAGCCCGCCCGGGCCGCACAAGGCGGGCCTCCTGGCGCGCGCGAACCACGAGCTGGCGGTGCTGCGTGGGCGCGAGATCTCTGCCCGTGAGCCTTCGTCGCCGGCTCGGCGCGCTCGCGCTCAGGCGCCCGGCGCGTCCACCCGTGGCCCCGCGCCGACCGCCTTGCGCACCAGGGTGTCGACGCGGAAGCGCGCGTCGTCGGTCTCGGGGTGGTCGAGGTTGTAGTGGAGGCCGCGGCTCTCCTTGCGCCAGTCGGCGCACTCGATCACGAGCGAGGCGACCAGCGCCAGGTTGCGCAGCTCGATCAGGTCCGGGGTCACCCGGAAGTTCCAGTAGTAGTCGTCGATCTCGTCCTGGAGCAGCGCCAGCCGGTGGCGCGCGCGCTCGAGGCGCTTCTTGCTGCGCACGATGCCCACGTAGTTCCACATGAAGCGGCGCACCTCTTCCCAGTTCTGGGTGATCATGACCGCCTCGTCGCTGTCGCGGACCCAGTGCGCCTGCCAGGCCGGGACGCTCTCGGGCGCCGGGGCCTCGCCCACCCGCTTCAGGCTCTCGCGCGCGGCGGCGTCGGCGAAGACCGCGCACTCGAGGAGCGAGTTCGAGGCGAGCCGGTTCGCGCCGTGCAGACCTGTGCAGGCCGCCTCGCCGGCGGCGAAGAGGTTGCGCAGGTCGGTCTCGCCGCGCAGGTCCGTGCGCACGCCGCCGCAGGTGTAGTGCGCCGCGGGCACCACCGGGATCGGCTGGCGCGTCATGTCGATCCCGAACTCGAGGCAGCGGCGATGCACGTTCGGGAAGCGCTCGCGCACGAAGGCGGGATCGCGGTGGGTGATGTCGAGCAGCACGTGCTCGGCGCCCGAGCGCTTGAGCTCGGCGTCGATGGCGCGCGCCACGACGTCGCGGGGCGCCAGGTCGGCCATCTCGTGGTAGCGGGGCATGAAGGCCTCCCCGCTGCGGGTGCGCAGGATGCCGCCCTCGCCGCGCACCGCCTCGGTCACCAGGAAGGACTTCGCGTGCGGGTGGAAGAGGCAGGTCGGGTGGAACTGCATGAACTCCATGTTGGCGACGGTGGCGCCCGCGCGATACGCCATCGCCACGCCGTCGCCCGAGGCCACGTCGGGGTTCGAGGTGTAGAGGTAGACCTTGCCGGCGCCGCCGGTCGCGAGCAGCGTGATCGGCGCGAGGAAGCGGTGCACGAGCTGGCTCGTGCGGTCGAGCACGTAGGCGCCGAGGCAGCGTTCGGGGCCCGGCGCGCCG
This sequence comes from Deltaproteobacteria bacterium, assembly GCA_035063765.1. NCBI lineage: Bacteria > Pseudomonadati > Myxococcota > Myxococcia > Deltaproteobacteria bacterium. The sequence continues at coordinate 22,022 of JAPSFT010000037.1, read as the reverse complement.
GAGCGCCGGGCCGTGATCAGGTCGACGGCCAGGTGGTCCTCGAAGAAGCCGATCTGGGGGTGCGCGCGGGCGCGCTCGAGGAGCGCGCGCTCGAGCTCGCGGCCGGTGGCGTCGCGGTGGTGGAGGATGCGGCGCCGCGTGTGCCCGCCCTCGCGGCCGAGGGCGTAGCCCCCGCCGCTCGGGGCGCCCGGCGCCGCCGGGTCGAAGCGCACGCCGAGGCGCACGAGCGCCTCGATCGCCGCCGGCGCGCGCTCGACGACATGCTGGACCACGTCGTCGTGACACAGGCCGGCGCCCGCCACGAGCGTGTCGCGCAGGTGCTCCTCGAAGCTGTCGTCGGAGCCGAGCACGGCGGCGATCCCGCCCTGGGCCTGGGCGGTGGCCGACTCGTCGGCGCTGCGCTTGGTCACGATCGCGACCCGCCCCTGGTCGGCGACCCGGAGCGCGAAGAACAGACCGGACAGGCCGCTGCCGAGGACCAGGAAGTCGAAGTCGTGACGTTCCGACATGGCGGGGCCCGCCGAGTCTATCGCAGGGCTAAGGCCGGGCTCCGGGTCGCCCGATGAGGCCTCGACCTGCCAAGAACGGTTCCCCGGAGGGAGGGGAAGCAGGCTTGCCGGCACGATCGAGGAACCCGGGGCTCGTCGCATGGGCGCTCGCCGCCGCCTTGCTGGCGGCTGGGAGCGCGCCGGCCGAAGTCTACCGCTTCGTCGACGACCAGGGCGTGGTCCACCTGACCGACTCCCCGACCAGCCGCAGCTACGCGAAGTACCGCCCGACGATCCACGGCAGCGGCAAGGGCATCAGCATCATCACCCGCCGCTCCTCGATCCTGGGGCTCGGCCGGCGCGAGATCCGCTACGCCATGAGCTCGCTCCGGCTCCCCGAGGGCCGCCCCGAGCCGAGCTCCTACGACGCCCTGATCGAGCGGGCTGCCCTGCGCCACGGGGTCCCCGCGGCCCTCGTCAAGGCCGTCGTCAAGACCGAGTCGAACTTCCAGCGCCACGCCGTCTCGAGCAAGGGCGCCCAGGGCCTGATGCAGCTCATGCCGGCGACCGCCGCGGACCTGGGGGTCGAGGACGCCTTCAGCGCCGAGGAGAACGTCACCGGCGGCACCCGCTACCTGCGGGCGATGCTCGACCGCTACGGCGACTGGAAGCAGGCGCTGGCGGCCTACAACGCCGGGCCGGGCGCGGTGGACCAGTACGGCGGGATCCCGCCCTACCAGGAGACGCGGCAATACGTCGAGCGCGTCCTCCAGTACTATCGCCGCTACGATGGCGACTTCCCTCGATGAGCCGAGCTCGGTCCGGGCGCCGGCCGCCCCCCCGGCCGAGCGGCTCTGGAACCTCCCCAACACCATCACGATCCTGCGGACCTGCGCGGTCCCCGTCCTGCTCCTCTTCCCCCCGCTCGCCGCCGGCCGCCTCGGCTCCCAGGTCCTGGCCTGGATCTTCATCGTGGCCGCCGTGACCGACCTGCTCGACGGCTGGCTGGCCCGGCGCGGGCAGCAGGTCACCCGCATCGGTAAGCTCCTCGACCCCCTGGCCGACAAGCTGCTCGCCGCGACGGCCCTGATCGTGCTGCTCGCGGCGGGGCGGATCCCGGTCTGGGGGACCCCGATGGTCGTGGTGATCATCGGGCGCGAGCTGGCGGTCACGGGCCTGCGGGGCTTCGCCCAGGCCGACGGCCACATCATGGCGGCAGGCTGGCCGGGGAAGCTCAAGACGCTGCTGCAGAACATCGCGATCGGGGCGCTGCTCTTCCCGACCCCGCAATGGGGCCTGCCGGCACACACGGTGGGGCTGGCCTTCCTGGTGGCCGCGACCGTGCTGACGCTCTGGTCCGGCTACGGCTACTTCGCGAGCTACTTCGCCGCGGGCGAGCGACGCCCGCAGGAGAACCGAGGATGACGAGACTGGGGGACCTGGGGGCCCGGATCGAGGGCCGCGAGGCGCGGATCGGTGTCATGGGGCTCGGCTACGTGGGGCTGCCGCTCGCGGTCGAGTTCGCGAAGGTGGGCTTCCCGGTGACCGGCTTCGAGCTCGACGCCGAGAAGGCCCGCGCGATCCAGGAGTCGCGCTCCTACATCGAGGACGTCCCGCAGGCCGACGTCGCGGCCATGCGCGAGAGCGGCCGCCTGCACGCCACCACCGACATGAGCGAGCTGGCCGGCTGCGACGTGATCAACGTCTGCGTGCCCACGCCGCTCACCAAGACCAAGGACCCCGACTTCTCGTTCATGGCGTCGGCCGTGGAGGAGATCCGCAAGCGCCTGCGCGGCGGGCAGCTCGTGATCCTCGGCAGCACCACCTACCCGGGCACCACCCACGAGCTCTTCCTGCCCCTGCTCGAGGCCTCGGGCCTCACGGTCGGCAAGGACTTCGGGCTCGCCTTCGCGCCCGAGCGCATCGACCCCGCCAACAAGCAGTTCAAGGTGAAGAACGTCCCGAAGGTGGTGGGGGGCGAGACGCCGCTGTGCACCGAGCTCGCGGTGAAGGTCTTCCAGCCGGTCTTCGAGACGGTCGTGCCGGTGTCGTCCTCGCAGGCCGCGGAGATGGTGAAGCTCCTCGAGAACACCTTCCGCGCCATCAACATCGGCCTCGCCAACGAGGTGGCGCTGATGTGCGACCGCCTCGGCCTCGACGTCTGGGAGGTGATCGAGGCCGCCGCCACCAAGCCCTACGGCTACATGAAGTTCCTGCCCGGCCCGGGCCTCGGTGGCCACTGCATCCCGATCGACCCGACCTATCTCTCCTGGAAGATGAAGGCGCTGAACTTCCCGGCGCGCTTCATCGAGCTCGCGACCGAGATCAACACCCAGATGCCGACCCACGTCGTGCGCCGCGCGGGCGACATCCTGAACGAGGACCGCATCGCCGTGAACGGCTCGCGCATCCTGCTGCTCGGCGTGGCCTACAAGCCGAACGTGTCGGACATGCGCGAGTCGCCGGCCATCGAGGTGGCCGAGGGCCTGCTCCGCAAGGGCGCCCTCCTCGACTACCACGACCCCCACGTCCCCGAGTTCCACGTCGGCGCGCACGTGCTGAAGAGCGTGGACCTCGACGACGCCACGCTCGCCGCAACCGACCTCGTCGTGATCGTCACCGACCACGAGGCGGTCGACTACCAGCGCGTGGTGGACCGGGCCCAGCGCGTCTTCGACACCCGCAACGCGACCAAGAAGGTCCGGAACCACCGCGAGAAGGTGCGCAAGCTCTAGGCGCTCCCGGCCACGAGGGCAGGGCACCGGCCGGTATACTGGCCGGGCGATGGAGCCCGAGGTCGTCTTCCACGCCGAGGGCCTCGCCAAGGTCTACCGGGTCGGCGAGGTGGAGGTGCACGCGCTGCGCGACGTGGACCTCGAGCTCGCGCGCGGCGAGCTGGTGGTGATCCTGGGCCCTTCGGGCAGCGGCAAGTCGACCCTGCTCAACATCCTGGGCGGCCTCGACGTCCCGACCCGCGGCCGCGTGCGCTTCCTCGACCACGAGCTCACCGCCGACGACGAGCAGGCGCTGACGGCCTACCGCCGCGAGCACGTGGGCTTCGTGTTCCAGTTCTACAACCTGATCCCGAGCCTGACCGCGCGCGAGAACGTGGCGCTCGTGACCGAGATCGCCGAGCGGCCGATCGACCCGGGCGAGGCGCTGGCGCTGGTCGGCCTCGAAGCGCGCGCCGACCACTTCCCGGCCCAGCTCTCGGGCGGCGAGCAGCAGCGCGTGGCGATCGCCCGCGCGGTGGCCAAGCGCCCGGACGTCCTGCTCTGCGACGAGCCGACGGGCGCCCTCGACTTCGAGACCGGCGTGCGCGTGCTCGAGGTGCTCGCCCACGCGAACCGCGAGCTCGGCACGACGACCGCGGTGATCACCCACAACGCCGCGATCGCCGGCATGGCGGACCGCGTGATCCGCATGCGCAGCGGGCGCATCGTCGAGGCGCGCCGCAACACCGAGCGGCTCGCGCCGGCCGCGCTCGCCTGGTGAGGGCGCGGTGAAGGCCCTCGACCGCAAGCTCTGGCGGGACCTCTGGATCCTGCGCGGCCAGGGGCTCGCGATCGCGCTCGTGGTGGCCTGCGGCGTCGCCACCGTCGTGACGACGCGGGTCGGCTACGAGTCGCTGCTGGCCTCGCGGGCCGACTACTACGCGCGCTACCGCTTCGCCGACGTCTTCGCGCAGCTCGTGCGCGCGCCCGAGGCACTGCGCGGCGAGATCGCGGCGATCCCCGGCGTCGCGGCGGTCGAGACCCGGGTGGTGGCGGAGGTGACGCTCGACGTGCCGGGCCTGCCCGAGCCCGCCACGGGGCGCCTGGTCTCCGTGCCGGAGCGACACACGCCCGTGCTGAACGACGTCTACCTGCGCCGCGGCCGCTGGCTCGAGCCCGGGCGCCGCGACGAGGTGATCGCGAGCGAGGCCTTCGCCGAGGCCAACGGGCTCGCGCCCGGCGACCGGATCGGCGCGGTGCTCGACGGGCGCTGGCAGGCCCTGCGCATCGTCGGGATCGGGCTCTCGCCCGAGTACGTCTACGAGCTCCTCGGCACCAACCTGTTTCCCGACAACCGCCGCTTCGGCGTGCTCTGGATGAGCCGTGACGCGCTCGGACCCGCCTTCGAGATGGAGGGCGCCTTCGACGACGTGGCGCTGCGGCTCCTGCCGGGCGCGAGCGAGGAGGAGGTGATCGCGCGCCTCGACCGGCTCCTCGAGCGCTGGGGCGGGCTTGGCGCCTACGGGCGCGACGACCAGGTCTCGCACCGCTTCCTCTCCGACGAGATCCGCCAGAACCGGGTCTTCGGCACCGTGCTGCCCGCGATCTTCCTGGGCGTCGCGGCCTTCCTGCTCCACATCGTGCTCTCGCGCCTGGTCGCCACCCAGCGCGAGCAGATCGCGGTGCTGAAGGCCTTCGGCTACCGGCCGGCGCGGATCGGCGCGCACTACCTCGCCTTCGCGGGCGCGTGGGTGGCGCTGGGCTCCGTGTGCGGCGTGCTCCTCGGCCTCTGGTGGGCCGCCGAGATCAACCGCCTCTACGGCCAGTTCTACCGCTTCCCGCTCCTGCGCTACGCGCCGGGCGCCAGCGTGATCGCGATCGCGGTCGGCGTCTCGGCGCTGGCGGCGATCGGCGGCGCCGGGAGCGCCGTGCGGCGCGTGCTGCGGCTGCCGGCCGCCGAGGCGATGCGCCCCGAGGCGCCGGCGCGCTTCCGGCCGGGCTGGCTCGAACGCAGCGGAGCCGCGGCGCGCCTGCCCGCCTCGGTGCGCATGATCTGGCGCAACCTCGCCCGCCGGCCCGGACGCGCGGCGCTCTCGGTGCTCGGGATCGCGCTCGCCGTCGCGATCCTGATCGTCGGGCGCTTCTTCGTCGACGCGATCGAGTACCTGGGCAACGTGCAGTTCCGGCTCGTGCAGCGCGAGGACCTCACCGTGCTCTTCCACGACCCGCGCCCCGTGCGCGCCCGCTACGAGCTGGCCGCCTTGCCCGGCGTGCGGCGCGCCGAGCCCTTCCGCGTGGTGGCGGCGCGCCTGCGCCACGGACACGTCGAGCGGCGCATCCCGGTGTTCGGGCTCGAACCCGGGGGCGAGCTGCGCAGGATCATCGCGGCGGACCTGGCCGCCGTGCCGGTGCCGCCCGCCGGCGTGGTCCTCACCACGAAGCTCGCCGAGATCCTGGGCGTGGGGCCCGGCGATGCGCTCACGGTCGAGGTGCTCGAGGGCGAGCGCCCGGTGCGGACCGTGCGGGTGGCTGCCCTCGCCGACGAGCTGCTCGGGCTCTCGGCCTACATGAGCGCGGACGCGCTGCACCGGCTGCTGCGCGAGGACGCCTCGCTCTCGGGCGCCTTCCTGCGCGTGGATGCGCGCGCCGCCCCGCGCGTCTACGCGGCGCTCAAGCACATGCCCGCGGTGGCCGGCGCCACCACGCGGAGCGCAGCGCTCCAGGGCTTCGAGGACACGCTCGCGCGGAGCCTCGGCGTCTTCACGACCGTGCTCGTCACCTTCGCCGCGGTGATCGCCGCGGCGATGGTCTACAACGCGGCGCGCATCGCGCTCTCCGAGCGCAGCCGCGAGCTCGCGAGCCTGCGCGTGCTCGGCTTCACGCGCCGCGAGGTGGCGCTCCTCCTGCTCGGCGAGCAGGCGCTCCTCACCGTGGCCGCGATCCCGCTCGGCTTCTGGATCGGCTATCGCCTGTGCGCCGCCCTGGCGGCGTCCTACCAGTGGGAGCTCTTCCGCATGCCGCTCGTCGTGAGCGAGCGCACCTTCGCCTTCGCGCTGCTCGTGGTGGCGCTCGCGGCGCTCGCCTCGGGCCTGGCCGTGCGCCTGCGCCTCGACCGGATCGACCTGGTCGAGGTGCTGAAGACCCGCGAGTGAGGCGCCGGTCGTGGGGGCGCCCGGTCGGGTGGGGTGCGGCGGTGGCCGCCGCCGCCCTGGGGATCTACTGGCTGTGGCGCCCGCAGCCGATCGCGGTGGACGTGGCGGCGGCGCGGCGCGGCCCGCTCGAGGTCACCGTCGACGAGGAGGGCGAGACGCGCGTGCGCGAGCGCTACGTGGTGGCGGCGCCGACCGCCGGGCGCCTGCTGCGCATCGCGCTCGAAGAGGGCGACCCGGTCGCGGCCGGCGCGGTCGTGGCGCGCATCGAGCCCGCTCCCCTGGGCCCTCGCGACCTCGCGGCGGCGCAGGCCCGGCTCGAGGCCGCGCAGGCCTCCGAGAGCGCCGCCGCGGCGCGCGTCGAGCTCGCGGAGGCGGCGCTCGCCCAGGCACAGCGCGACGCCGCGCGCGCCGAGCGCCTGCACCGCGCCGGCACCCTCAGCGACGACGCGCGCGAGCAGGCGCGCCTTGCCGAGACCAGCGCCGCGCGCGAGCACGAGGAGGCGCGCTACGCGGCCGACGCCGCGCGGCACGAGGTGGAGGCGGCGCGGGCCCTCCTGATCGCAGCCGGCGGCGGGACCGCTGCGTCCGGGGACGGCTCCGGCGCGGGGGTGCCGTGCGCCGGCGACACCCCGTGCGTGGCCGCACGCGCTCCGGTCGCCGGGGAGGTCCTGCGCGTGCTCGAGGAGAGCGAGCGGATCGTCGCCCCCGGCACGCCGCTCGTCGAGATCGGCGACCCCCACGCGCTCGAGATCGTGTCGGACCTGCTCTCGCGCGACGCCGTTCGCGTGTCGCCTGGCGACCGCGTGCGCATCGAGGACTGGGGCGGCCCGGGCGCGCTCGAGGCGCGGGTGCGGCGCGTCGAGCCCTCGGGCTTCACGAAGATCTCCGCGCTCGGCGTCGAGGAGCAGCGCGTGAACGTGATCTCGGACCTGCTCCGCCCCGAGCCCCGGCTCGGCGACGGCTACCGCGTCGAGGTGCGGATCGTCGTCTGGGAGGCCCCCGACGTCCTCCAGGTCCCCGCGAGCGCCCTGTTCCGCGCGGGTGAGGAGTGGGCGGTCTTCGTCGTCGAGCAGGGGCGGGCGCGCGAGCGCCTCGTCGAGGCCGGCGAGCAGGGCGCCTTCCAGACCGGGATCCGGGGCGGCCTCGCCGAGGGCGAGACCGTGATCCTCCACCCGAGCGACCGCCTGCACGACGGCACCCGGGTGGCCCCACACCCCACGACCGCCCCGATCGCCCCGACCGCCCCGACGCCTCCGGCGCCGCCCGCTGCCCCCGCTGCGCCCGGCGCTCCGCGCCCCTGACGCCGGCCTTGACGCCGGCCCGCCCGTCCCGTACCTCCCCCCGGTCCGCACGAGTAGCTCAGTGGTAGAGCATCACGTTGCCAACGTGAGGGTCGCGGGTTCAAATCCCGTCTCGTGCTCCAGGAATTCGTAGCGCCCCCGCGCCCTTGCGCCGGGGGCGCTGCCGTGTTCGGGATCCGCTTCGAGAGGCGGAGACGAATAGAGACGTCCGGAGACGTCCCCGGTCGCTCCGAAGTCCGCGAACGAGAGGTCGCCGCCCTCGACGGGCACCGCATGGGCGTAGACCCGGAGGGTCAGCGCCGGGTTCGCGTGGCCCAGCTGCTCGGCTACGAGGCGGATGCTGCGGCCGGCTTCGAGCGCCAGGGTCGCGAACGTGTGGCCGCCCGCGTGGAGCTTGAGCGGCCGGACCCCGAGCGTCTGGGCGCGGCGGAGCGCCTCGGCCTCGTCCCGGGTCCAGGCATCGACGATCGCGACCTCGGGGTCCTCCCGGCGAGCCGCGCGTGCGATGAGCTGCCCGACGCCGTTCGCCGGATTGCGGGCGATCACGCCGTCGCGCGCGGCCAGGTTGAGCACCCGGCGTAGGACGGAGAGCGCCGTCAGGATCGTTGCCGGCTTCTGTCCCGCGTCGAGCTTCCGCCGGATGTACTCGAGGAGGTCCGCTTCGGAGATGTCGCGCAGGTCTCGCTCCCCGAAGTAGGGCACCAAGTGGTTGTCGAGGATCGCGAGCGAGGTTTTGTGGAAGCGCGGCTTGAAGGTGACCGCGTAGAGCCGGTGCCACTCCCGGGCTCGGGTGCCGAACAGGATCGGCTGGGGTGCCGGTTCGGCCTTGTCCTCGGCCGCGAACTCGCCGAGGGCGAGAGCTTCGCGTTGATCTGCGCCGCGATCTTCTCGGCGGTCTTCCTGTCGACCTTGCCGGGTCCGATCCGCCGGTCGCGCTTCCTGCCGTGGTAGTGCGTGCGCACCCACCACGTCCCGGTACCAGATCACCTTCGCGCTCATCGCGCCCGACTCCGGGCCAGGTAGACCCGGACCGCCTCCCGGACGAGATCCGAGGTCGTCAAGCCGCGCGCCGTCGCCAGCCCCTCGAGCGCTCCCAGGTCCCGTCGCTCGAAGCGGATCGTGCGGTCGACGGAGTCCTCGAACGCCGGCTTTCTGCCCGCCCCCGGGCGCCAGCCGCCCCGGCCGGATGCCTTCTTGCGCGCTGCCACCGGGCCGGAGAATCGGCCGGCGGCCATTGACCCATCAACCTCGAATCGATCGGAGCGTCTCGCTCACGACCGCCTCGATTCGCTTCGGATCCTGCGCGGCCTGCTGGTCGAGTCAGCGCCGGAGTGCGTCCACGGGAACGAGGATGGCGCCGCCGGCGCGAAGGTGAGGGAGCGAGGGCAGGAGCGCTCGAAAGGTGCGCTCGGAGAGCCCAAGGACCACTGCGGCTTTCTTGGGCCGGAGCGAGTCGATCGGCCAGGCGGATGGCCTTCTCGAAATCCTCGCTCACCATTGGCGCCGCATCATGGGTCGAATGAGAGCAAGGCCCGTGCCGCACGGGCCGCGCGTGCGCGCAGAGGCGCGCGGCCCGCAGGGTGTTCGAGCGCCGGAGCTGGCAGTGGTCGGCTCACAGCTCGCCGCCAGCGGCGCGGTGGCGCCAGCCATGTCGAACACCTGGATCTCGGACATGAGAACCTGGAGACCTTCTCGACGGTGCCCTGGGCCGTCCCGATCTGCCCGGCCCGGCGAGGCGGATCGCCGACCACTTCGGCGCGATCGTGGTCGCAACGTCAGAAGGTGGCCAGGAGGTGGCCTGCCGGCTTGGAGTTCGCTCCCCGGACGGTCTTGCCATAACGGGGAACGCCCTCGACAACAGCCCGCTTGGTCGTCTTGTCCGTGTCGTCTCAGCGCGTTCCGACGAGTCGCCGCACGCGCACGCGCGCGCCATTCGTCGAAACCATCGCGCCGTTCTCGAGGTCCTCGCGACAGCGATCCAGCACCAACACGACCAGCTCGGTCACGAGCTCCGCCGTCGCGCGGTCGATGCGGAGTCGAATCACGGACGGCGCTCCCTCGCCCGATCGAACGAGAAGCGCGTGGAAGTCCGCGTCCAGCGTCACGACGACGCGACCCTCTTCGCGGGCGAAGGAGAGGATCGAGGCATCTGGCGCGGCAGCGAGCCCGACATCCGCGGCGTGCACAGTCTCGATTCCGCGCTCGCTCAAACGCTCCACCGTGCTGCGCGGGAGACCCTGATCGAGCAAGAGCCTCAAGCCGATCTCGGCAGATCGAGCAACCGGTCGTCGAGCGCTGCGGCCGCATAGGCGAGGGCCTGGCGGATGTCCTCGTCCTCGAGCTCCGGATACTCGCGACGGAGAGCCTCGCGGTCCGGGTAGATGGCGAGCGCTTCGAGGACGCGGCGCACGGTGAGGCGCAGGCTACGGATGCAGGGTTGGCCGTTCATTCGCTCGGGGTCGGATGTGATGCGTTCGAAGCGGGTCATGGCGCCTCCGTCACGGGACGATACCGCCGGATCCGCCAGCGGCAGGCCTGCCCTCGGAGACGGATGGAGACGCCGAGACGTATTGCCTGCCGGCTGCCGCCGCTCCTCGCATGCCGTGGCAATGCAGGAGCTGCAACCTCTCGCTATTTCCTGGGCTTCCGACGCCTTGCCAACGTGAGGGTCGCGGGTTCAAATCCCGTCTCGTGCTCCAGGAATTCGTAGCGCCCCCGCGCCCTTGCGCCGGGGGCGCCGCCGTGTTCGGGATCCGCTTCCCGAGCCCGAGACGGATCGGGACGGGCCAGGGTCGCGAAGGTGGGGCGGGCCGCGTCGAGCTTCCGCGGCCGGACGCCGAGATCCTGGGCGCAGCGCCGGGCCGGTTCCACGACCGGGTCGGGGTCCGCTCGTCGAGCGGCGTCCGGGCTCGCGCCGGCCCGTGAGAAGGGCGACCCGCTCGCTGCTCGAGCGAGAACTAGCGCGTGTCGGGGGCGGGCACGATCGCGATCGCGCGCAGCGGGGCTCCGGAGCCGCCGCGGATCTTCATCGGCAGCGCCACCACCGAGAAGCCGCGGGCCGGCAGGCGGTCGAGGCCCGTCAGGTTCTCGAGGCCCGGCACCCCGGCGGCCGCGAGCGCCTGGTGCGCCTCGAAGCGGGTCGAGACGCCGGGATCGATGCTGGCGGTGTCGATCCCGACCGCGCGCACGCGGCGCTGCTCCGCGAGCCAGCGCGCGGCTCCGGCGGAGACGCCGGGGAAGCGCAGCGCGGCGGTGGCTGCGGGCCCACGCTCCTCGGTGCCGAGATAGCGCGCGCGGTCGGGCCAGAACCGGCTCCATCCGGTGTAGATCAGCACCAGCGCCCCGTCCGGGATCCGGCCGTGCACGGCCTCGAACGCGGCCAGCTCGGCGACCGTGAGCGCGTGGTCCGGGTCCGCCGCGCAGGCCGCCGAGACGTCGACCCGCACGGCGGGTCCGGCGAGCTGGGCGACCGGGATCGCGTCCACCGCGTGCCCGCCCTCGCCGAAGTGGACCGGCGCGTCGAGATGCGTGCCGCCGTGCTCCGCGGTGCGGAAGCGGTTGGCCTCGTACCACCAGCCGCCCTCGGTGCGCCCGTGGAACACCGGCTCGAGCACGAAGCCTTCCGTCTCGGTGGGCCAGAAGATCGTGTCGTCGCCGAAGGCGTGGCTGAGGTCGACGATCACGGCGCCGGCGAAGGGATCGGCGGCGGGTCGCGCGCAGCCGGAGAGACCGGAGAGACCGAGCAGGATCGCGAGCACGAGCCCCGAGCCGGCGGCTCGAGAGGCGGTGCGCGGCGGCGTCGCGTCCATCGCGGCCGAGGGTAGCGCCGATGGGCCGTTGCTACGGTGCGGCGATGCGGTGGTCGACCCTGGTCTGGATCTGGGTGGCGCAGGGGATCGGCGGAGCAACGCCGGCGGTGACCAAGCTCGCGCTCGAGGGGATGGGGCCCTTCGGCCTCGTCGTGGCGCGCCAGATCCTGGGCACGCTGTTCCTGCTGGCGCTTGCCGTCTGGGGCGCCCGCGTGCGCGGCGGCGCAGCGGCCGCCCGTGCTCCGTGGACGCGGCGGGACGTGGCGCTCCTGCTCACGCTCGCCTGGGCGGGGTTCGCGCTGCCGCAGCTCCTCGGCGCGATCGGGCTCACGCTCTCGACGGCTACCCACGGCGCGCTGCTCTCGCCGCTCGAGCCGATCGGGATCCTGCTCGGCGCCGCGCTGGTGCTGCGCGAGCGGCTCGGGCCGCCGCACCTGCTCGCCGGCGGGCTCGGCGCAGCCGGGACGCTGCTGATCGTGCTGCCTTCGCTCTCCGCGGGGGCCGACCCGCGCGCGGGACACCTGGGCGGCGACCTCGTCATGGCGGCCGGCCACCTGTGCTGGGCGATCTACACGCTCGCCGCGAAGTCGCTGGTGGCGCGCCACGATCCGCTCCAGGTGGCGATCCGCGCCGGCGCGATCTCCTGGCTGCCGCTCGTCCCGCTTGCGCTCGCCGAGCCCTTCGACCCGGCGCGTGCGCTGCCGGCCCTCGGCTGGGTGCTGCTGCTGGCGTTCCTGGCCACCGCCGTCGCGACCGTCGCGTGGAACCGCGCGCTCCGCGAGGTGAGCGCGGGGACGATGGCGATCTTCGTGTTCGTCCAGCCGCTGGTCGGGCTCACGATCGGCGTGCTCGGGCTCGGCGAGCCGGTGACGCTGGCGTCGCTGCTCGGCGCGGCGCTGATCGCGGTCGGCGTGGCGCTCGCGACCCTGCGCGGCGAGCGCGTGACGGCGCAGCCCGCCGTGCAGGCGTCGTCGTGAGCACGCGCGGGCTGCAGGCCGGTTCGCGGTCGCCTTCGGCCGCACGGGCTACCCGCCGCAGGTCTTCGAGGTTCCCTTCGACGACGCGGCTCCGTGGAGGGGGACGTCGGTCTCGCCGCGTCGGGATCCTCCGGTGGCGCCGTACCAGGAGCGGGCGCGTTTGCTACACCGAGGGCCGGTCGTGCCGAGGAGCCGGGCGCGATGGGCGAGATCGTGAGCGACAGCCGGCACCGGCGCCGCGGCACGGCGTCGGTCGAGCGGCATCCGGTCCAGGACGTGGCCTTCCGCTCCTGGCTGCGGCCTCGCCCGGTCGAGACGTGCCGGTCCTCGTCGTGGGATCGCTCCGGCGCCAACGACGACTTCGTGCGGGTCCACCCGGGCGAGACGGTGGTGCTGCTCGACGAAGCGGGCCCCGGATGTGTGACCCACCTGTACTGCGCCATGGTCGGACCCGAGCTCACCGACCATCGCGACGCCATCCTGCGCTGCTACTGGGACGGGGAGGAGACACCCTCGGTCGAGGTGCCCCTCGGCGACTTCTTCGCCCTGTGCCACGGCCGGGTGCGCTGCTTCCAGAGCGCCCTGGTGGCCGTGAACCCGGGGATGGGGCGCGTCCTTCGGGCTCAACGCCTACTTCCCCATGCCGTACCAGTCGGCCCGGATCACCATCGAGAACCGGGGATCCCGGCTCCTCGGCGGGCCGCTCGGGTGCCTGTGGTTCCACGTCGATCACCAGCGCTACGCCCAGCCCCTGCCCGAGGGCACGCTGCGCTTCCACGCCAGCTACCGCCAGGAGCGACCCACCGTGCCCGCCTGCGAGCCGGTCGACACCCCGCTCCACGCAGGCACCAACACCGACGGCCGGGAGAACTACGTCGCCCTCGACGCGGCCGGGCAGGGGCACCTCGTAGGCATCCTCCTGGAGATCGACAACATCGCCGGGGGTTGGTACGGCGAGGGCGACGACATGGTGTTCGTCGACGACGACGTCTGGCCGCCCCGCATCCACGGCACCGGGACCGAGGAGGTGTTCGGCGGGGGTGCCTGCCCGATCGCGGAGTACGCCGGACCCTTCACCGGCTTTCACCTGGTGGAACGACCCGACTTCTCGGGACTGGTGGGGATGTACCGCTGGTACGTGAACGATCCGATCAGCTTCCGCACCTCGTTGCGCTGGACCATCGAGCACGGGCACGCCAACAACTTCGCCAACGACTACTCGTCGGTCGCCTACTGGTACCAGACCGGCCGGACGGCGCCCCTACCGCCGTTGCCCGACCGCGATGCCCTGCTTCCCCCGCTCCCCCCGGAGTACGAGGAGGCCCGCGTGGCCACCTTCGCCTGGATGGCGGGTCACCTCGACGACCTGGCGGCCGTGGCGCACGTGGCCGTGCCCTTCTACGAGGGCCGGTTCGCCCTCGCCCTCGAACGTGCCCGCGCCGGGGGGTGACCTCCTCCTCGCCCCCTCGCGGGGCCGGCGGCTGCCGGAACGTCCTCGCGCCGCGGCTCGACGTCGTGTTCTGCGACATCGACCCCGCTCCAGTAGGGGACACGGTACCGGCTCGGAGGCCACTGCCTGGAGGGTGTCGGCGTAACGGCCCTGATCGCCTTGGCTACCCCGTCGCCGGCCCTGTGGCGTCGGGTGCGCGCGAGCGTGCAATGCAGCGGATGCTCGGAGCGGTGCTGACGGGGATCGCCGGCGCAATCGCCGGCGGGGACGCTCGACGGCGCCGCGGCTTGGCCGGGATCGTGGCGAAGTCCCGGCTCGCGGCGAGCGCGCACTCGTCGTTCCGGATGAAGGCGATGTCCCGCGCCGCGCTCGGTGCCGTCCTCGTGTGCGCCGTCCTCGCGCCGATCGCGTCGTCTGCCGCGGTCACGCAGATCCCCGCGACCGCATTCCGGACGACGACACGCATGACGTTCGAACCGCCCCCGCTCCTCCCCGCTTCCTTCGCGGGTGGCGACATGGCGATCGACCCCTCCGTGATCTTCCACCAGACCCCCGAGTCGGTATGGTTCGCCGGGAGTCATCCGGTGGCGCTCGCGGCGTCCGCGAGCGAGCTCGGTCTCGGGACGGGCGGCGCGCTGCTCCCCGACGCCGACTATCGCATGACGTTTCCCGACCCGCCGGTGCGCGTCGGCTTCCATCTCGGCGCCGGGCAGGCGCTCGCCGTTCCGATCCGGCTGCGGGCGCCCGGCGAGGCCGTCGCCGAAGAGGTGCAGGTCGCCGTGCCGGGCGGCTCCTTCGCCTTCTTCGGTTTCGAGGATCCCCGACGGGATCGAGGAGATCGTGATCGCGACCGACTTCTCGGACAACGTCGCGCTCGACGATCTCCGCTTCGAGAACGAGCCGGGCAGCTCGCTGCGTCTGCTCGCGCTCGAGGACTTCGCCGGAGACCCCGTGCTGAGCTTCGAGGAGCTGCCGGTGCTCGACGACCCCGGGGACTTCGGCCCCGCGTACCTGATCGGCGACCGCTACGCGGATCTCGGTGTCTTCTTCGACGACGACAACGTGACTGGCACCTACGCCGCCCAGGCGGGTGGCTACGCGTACGTGTCGGTGCCCGTCGAAGCGGCGAACGCGGCCGGTGCCGGCATGAAGCCGATCACGTGCGGGTCACTTCCGTGCACCATCGCATTCGACCCGCCAGTCCTCCGGGTCGGATTCCACTGGTCGAAGACGACCTACGACAACCAGTCCGGACGCAGCGAGGTCGTGTTCTACCGGGATGGCGTCGCGACGGCGAGCCAGGACCTCATCTTCCGTTGGGACCAGCTCGGCTTCTTCGGCTTCGAGGATCCTCAGGGCATCGACGCGATCCGGGTGAGCGACTGGGTCGACCTGCTGCGCTTCGCGCCGGAGCCGGAGAGGGCGCCCGGCGCTGCGGCGGCGGTCGCGGCGCTGATCGCGATCGCGGCGAGCTCTCGGCTCGCCGCCTCGCTGCGAGCGCGCACCCGTCGCAGGTAGCCAGCGGGGGGGGCAGGAAGGCGAGCCAGGCCGACGCGGCCGAGACGAGGCCGAGGCCTCCGACGCTCGCCGCTCCGAGGGCTGACCTCGCGAGGTCGATCCCCCGGAACGGGAGCACGAAGCGCGTGGTGTAGCTGAGGAAAGCGCTCGTCATCGCGATCGCCCACAGCCGTATGCGGTCCGCGACCACGCCGTTGCCGAGGCCGATGGCGAGGCGCCGGCGGAGCTGGCCGCTCGTTCGCCTTACCCGTCCCCTATCCCTGATCCGACAGTACGGACCGTGGTGAAGCAACCGAATCGAAGGTGGCTCCGTCGGTATGCGAAGTGGAGGTACCCGCCAACCACTCGCCGCCGAGGAGCCACATTCGTGAGGTTGAGTAGACGCTCGATTCGGGCCCGCGTCGAGAGCCCGCTGCCGATCACCTTCTCGAGCGAGCGGATCTCGGCCCACGGAGGCCTCGAGCTGTTCGGACGCTTCCTGGCGGCACGGGGGCTCGCGCAGCGGATCGCCAACGCCTTCCGCGGCACCGCGCTGGATGGCGATTCCGGTGTCGTGCGTCTGCTGCTGGCGGTCGTCGGGTTGCTCGTGATCGGCGGGACGAGGGTCACGCACCTGGCCTTCGTCGCTACGGACCCGGTGCTGCTGCGCTTCTGCGGGCTGCGCCGGCTCCCGGCCGACCGGACCGTCGTCCGCTGGCTCGAGGCCTTCACGCCGCCGCTGCTCGAGCGGCTCGCGGATCTGATCCGCGACCTGGTGCACGAGGACGTCGAGCGGCACCACCTGACCCGATGGACCGTGGATCTCGATGGCACGGTGCTGCGCACCGGGGCGAAGGTCGACGGGGCGGTGCGGGGGTTCAACCCCCACCACCCGAAAGACCCGTCGTACTACCCCCTGGCGGCTCACTTGGCGCAGCTCGGCCAGGTCCTGCGCGTGTGGAGCCGGCCGGGGAACGTCACCGACTCGCACAACGCCGATGGCCTCCTCCGCATCGTGATCGGGGAGCTGCGCGCCCGCCTCGGGCGGCGGCTGCCGATCGAGGTGCGGATGGACGGTGCCTTCCTCATGCCCAAGATCCTCGCCTTCCTCGACGGAGAGCCGGGGGTCGAGTACGCCGTGAAGGTCCCGATGTGGAAGTGGCTCGGGCCGCGAGGTCATCGCCGGGCGGCGGCGCTGGGAGCGGGTCGACGCCTACGTGGAGGGCTTCGAGACCCGCCTCGCGATCGCCCAGTGGGGACGCACCGAACGCGTCGTCGTCTGCCGCAAGCGTGTCTCCCACGAGAGCCGCAAGAACTTCCAGCTCGATCTCTTCGATCCCGCCGACGGCCACTTCGAGTACTCGGCCGTGGCCACCAACAAGGGCCTCGGTGTCGGCGCGCTCTGGTACTTCATGGCCGGCTGCGGAGCCCACGAGAAGACCCTCGCCGAGCTCGAGCAAGCCGTCGCCTTCGATGCGATCCCGACCAACGACCGCCTCGCCAACGCGGCCTGGCAGATGCTCTCGGTCCTGACTCTCGACCTCGTGCGCAGCTTCGCGATCACCACGGGCGCCACCGAGCGACCGCGGACGTCCAAGCGCACCTTTGGCTGGGTCTTGCCCTCGCTCCACACCCCTCGCTTCGAGCGGATCCACCAGCCCGCCCGATTCGTACGCCCGAACGGCCGACCTGAGCTGCGCCTCGCGCTGACCGAACGCGCGTGCCGGCGCATCGAACGCTTCAAGCACCACCTCGCTCGCGCCTCCTGATCCCTACCGGGAGCTCGTGACCCGGCTGCTCGCGGACGAGCCCGAGATGATGTCGCTCGAGGTGCTGCGGTGGGGCTGCCCACCCGCGAAGAGCTGGAGCCGTTCGTGCGGGGAGTATTCGACGCGTCCATGGCGACCGGCTTTCCCGCCTCGAGCGACCCGATGACGACTTGCTCGCGAGGCACCAGCGTCACGTCCTCCTCGGCGAAGACATCGAGCGTCACCTCGACGGGAGCGTGCAGCCCGTCGCCGCCCAGAGGTCGTGGAGCATCGGGTCGCCCGCGATCAGGTTCGGCGAGGGTGGTCGAGAGAGGTCGGCGAGCAGGGGTTGTTCCACCCGGTCCGGAAGAACAGCTCGTAGCCGTCGGTGCGCTCGCTTCGATCGGGGCTCGCCGCCGCGCTCCGGACTTCTCGAGCTGGGCGCTCGACGGTCCGGGTTCCGCGGCCTGGCGCGGACCTCGCGCGCCGATTCGGGACGAGGGCTCATCGGTGTGGAGCGTACGGATCCGTTCCTCACGATCGGGTCGGCGAGCCAGGCGAGACGCGGAGCCGCGCGGCGACCCGCTCGCGATTGCCGAGACCGACCGCGACCGATTCGCGCTCGGGATGCGGATGGAGGACATCGCCCGAATGGACGCGGCCCTCCGCATCGCGGTAGACGGCGTGGCGGCGTTCGAAGCGGGTGGGCGAGGACAAGCCCGCGGCCGCAGCCAGCGAGGCAAGGCCCGCACGCAGCGTGATCACGAAGTTCATCGCGCGCCACTTCTTCTCGTCGACGACCAAGGCGCGCATGCGGTCGGGATCCGTCGTCGCGACACCGGCCGGGCACTGGTTCGTGTGGCATCGCTGCGCCTGGATGCAACCGACCGCGATCATGAACCCGCGCGCCACGTTCACCATGTCGGCGCCGAGGGCAAGGGCGATCGCGGCGCGATCCGCCGAGAAGAGCCGGCCCGAGGCGATCACGCGTACCCGATCGCGCACGCCTGCGCGGCGAAGGGCGTCGTCGAGGACCACGATTCCCGAGCGCACGGGGAGTCCCATGCTGTCGGCCATCTCCTGGTAGGTCGCACCCGAGCCCCCTTCTCCGCCATCGACGGTGATCCAGTCGGGTCCGTCGCCGCGACGCGCCATCGCGTCGGCGAGTGCGTCGGCGGAGCCCGGGCCGCCGATCACGACCTTGACGCCGACGGGCTTGCCCGTCGCCTCGCGCATCCGGGCGACGTGGTCGAGGAGTGCGTCCACGTCGGCGAGGAACGGGAAGCGGTTCGGCGAGTCGACCGGTTTCCAGGGCTCGACGCCGCGGAGCCGCGCGATCTCCTCGGTCACCTTGGCACCCTCCAGGTGGCCGCCGCGGATCTTCGCGCCCTGGTGCAGCTTCAACTCGAAGCCGCGTACCTGCGCGAGGTCGCCCTTCCGGCGCAGACCGTCCCAGTCGAAGCGGCCGTCCGCGCTGCGAACGCCGAAGCAGCCCGGTCCGATCTGGAAGATCACGTCACCGCCACCTGCCAGGTGATGCTCGGAGAGCCCACCTTCGCCGGTGTTGATCCAGCTCCCGGTCGCCATCGCGACGCCCTCGGCGATGGCGCGGATCGCATGGCCACCGAGCGCGCCGTACGACATGCCGGAGACGCCCACCAGTCCACGCACGATCCACGGTGCGGCGAGTCCAGAGCCGAGCGTGAGCGCGTGTGCGTCGTCGAGCGTCCACGGCGCAACCCGCGCGGGGCCGAGTGTCTCGCGGCGGTGGAAGAGGCCCTCGTGCGCAATCTCGTAGCGGTTCGTCTCGAGTGCGGGTCGGCTCGCGACGGCGAGGTCGCCAGCAAGACTTGGAAAGAACGCGTTGCGCAGATACCAGCCCGGCGCCTCGAAGTCGCGCTTGCTGCCGAAGGAGATCAGGGTCTTCAGGTACTTCGCGGCGAACACGACCGAGAGGAACTCGTTCCGCGAGAACGGCTTGCCCGCGGCGTCCGCGTCGAAGAGGTATTGACGCAGCTCCGGGCCGATGTGCTCGAGCAGGTAGCGAAGCCTCCCGAGCAGCGGGAACGCGCGCAACACCGCGTGCTGTTGCTGCCGTCGATCCCTCGACCAGAGCAGGACGAGGAAGAGCGGTGGGCCCGCGAACATCGCGAGAAGTACGCCGAAGGAGAGGAGGGCGAGCCAGTCAGCGAGCGTCGCCGGCATCACGAGGGTCGCCTGTGGCGGCGCCAGCCGAAGAGCCCTCGCTCGCGGATGCGCCGCGCGACCGCTTCCGGAACGGCTTCGTCCCAACCTTCCTCGCCCTTGCGGATCGCCTCGAACACCTCGCGCGAATGGAAGCGTGCGGCCGAGGTGTCCTGGCCGTCGAGGCCGGTGATCCAGCCGCGCTCGAGGAGATAGCCGTGCAGGAGGCGGAACGATCCGTCGAGGTCGACACGCTCCGCGCTCGTGAGACGGCCGGCTGCGTCGCGGAACGGATACACGTAGATGCGAAGACCGTTGCGGAAGAGCCGTCCGAAAGCCTCGAGCGCACCGCCCTCCAGGTTCTCGTACCAGCGCTCGTCGAAGAGGTCCGCCAGCAGGTTTCCACCCATCACGAGGCCGATCCGCTTCCGCGTGTAGCGGGCGAGGAACGCAGCAAGCCGGAAGTACTCCGAGTCGTTGGAGATCAGGACGGTGTGGCCGATCGCGGCCAGGGCGTCGGCGCGGTCGAGGAAGTCGCGCAGGTCCAGCTCGCCGTCGGCAAGGAGGTTGCGCATCGTCATTTCGAGGAGAACGATCGGCTCTTCGCCGGCGAGGTCCCTCCGGAAGCGCGCGAGCGCGCAGCGGAGCATGTCGACGTGAACCCGCATGACCGGGCGAAAGCTTCCCCGCAGGACGAGCGATGCGCGGCCGTGGAGCAACTCGGAGGGCTGCACCACGCTGCCGTCGGCCGAGAACGCCGCAGCGCCGGAAAGCCCGAGCTGGACGAGGCGCAGGCTCATTACGCGATTGTCGACGCCGCGGAAGCGTGCGCCCGAGAGCTCGATCATGTCGATCTCGATGCGCTGCGGGGACAGGGCGTCGAGGAGGGAGTGGAGGAGCCGCTCCGGATCCTGGTGCAGGAAGCATGCGCCGTAGACGAGGTTCACGCCCACGATCCCGAGCGCTTCCTGCTGCTGCGCAGCTTCCGGGTCGAGCATCCGCACGTGGAGGATCACCCGGCTCGGTTCGTCGCCGGGTGCCGCCTGGAACTGGATCCCCATCCAGCCGTGGCACTCGCCGGCGCCGCCGAAGCTCCGTGCGGTCACCGTATCCGCGAACGAGAAGAACGCGGTGTCGACGCCACGTTTGGGTGCGAGCCGTTCGAGGGTGAGCCGGTACTCGTAGTCGAGCATCGCATCGAGGCGCTCGCGGCAGACATAGCGTGGACAGGGGCCGTAGATCGCGTCGCTGACGGTCATGTCGTAGGCGGAGATGCTCTTCGCGATCGTCCCGGCGGCGCCGCCGGCGCGAAAGAACCAGCGCACCACTTCCTGCCCGGCGCCGATCTCCGCAAAGGTGCCATAGCGTCGCGGGGCGAGGTTGACCGCGAGGGCCTTCTCGTGCGCGGTCGTGGGCAGGGCAGGTGCGGTCACGCCGAACGAGATCGGAGGATCGGGTGAGAGGCTCGATCGGGGATTCGCCGGATCTCCGTTCCGGGTGCGAGGAGCGGTGTAGCGATGGCGGTGGGCGATGGCGGCGTCCGGTGCAGCGCTCCGCGCGGTGGCGAACGCACCCCTCTGCGGTCGTGACGAGCGCGCGTTGCCGCCAGCGGCCCGAGCCGTGCCAGGATCGGTGGTGCGCTACCGGCGCGGAGGACACCCCCGGAGGGTAACGGCGGAAGAGGCGCGATCGTCCCCGACCGCAGCCCGCTTCTTCGCCCTTCCCGTTGGATCGATCCGAGGAGGCGCAGGAGTCCGCCCGTCGGCGAGCGCTCGAGGGCCGCGATTGCATCGTCGCCGGCGTCGATTGCGTAGACGGACGAGCCGTCCGGCGAGACGGCGACGTCGAGGGCGGCCGCGAGCCCGCTCGCGGTCGGCGCTGTCGCGGACGGTCTGGATCAGGCTGGGTGAGACCCGATGCGACGCCGGGCAGGAGGACGAGCGCCCCGAACCCGGCGCAGCCACGCGAGCGCCGTGAGCACCGCCAACGCGCCGGGACTCGCGCCGGGCTCGGGTACGGGCTGGAGCGACTCGAGAGAGCCGACCAAGAACGCTTCGTCGCCAGGCGCCGTGGAGCGCAGAAGGAACTGCACGGCGGACGCGCCGGCCGGGTCGGGCGGGGGCGTCAGCACGTCCGAGAGGATCGCACCTTCCGGCATGAACAGGCTGAAGCGCGCTTCGTCCTCGGTTGCACCGCACGGATTGCACCCGGAGACGCTCCAGACATTCGAGCTGACCGAGTTGGCCTGGATGTGGATCGAGCCTTCGCCGATCGTTTCGTCGACGATGGTCAGGGACTGTGCGGCGACCCGCACGACGAGCGAGAGGATCGGATAGCGCCCCAAGTTGGCGGACGCTTCGCTGTCGACCCCGGCGTCGTCGTAGGAGAACTCGAGCACGAACTCGTCGCCGGGTGCCCCCGGGAGCGGCAGCAGGCTCGTGTTGCCCTGCAGGTTGCCGACGACGCCGGTCGCGCGCCACGCGACGACCGTGGCGCCGGCCGGCGGCGAGACGAGGGCCAGCACCACGATCCACGCAAGTCGCGTTCGACAAGCCATGGCCTGTCCCCCGTGGCAGGAGGGCTCAGAGGGTTGCCGGGAATTGATTTCCCGGGGCTGCAAAGACGCCTTCGGGGGCGACCAGCCAGTAGACGCGCGAAAGCCGCTTTGCGGCCAGCAGGCGGCTGATGTTGTGGGCCAGCAC
>JAPSFT010000036.1 GCA_035063765.1 Deltaproteobacteria bacterium | reverse complement strand
GTCCGAGGCCTGCGCGCAGCGCCGCGGCGAGGGCGCGCGCGGCGGTGGCGTGGTCGCCGGCGGCGAGAGCCTGCTCGGCGTCGGCGAGGGCGGGTGCGGCGGCGCGCAGCGGCGCGCGCCGGCCGAGGAGCCGGGACGTGGCGCCGAGCACGAGCGCGCCGAGCCCGGCGATCCCGAGCAGGACGAAGGGCCACGGCGCGCACGGCGCCCCTTCGCCCGAGCGCCGCGCCGGCGACGCCGCGGGCGCGGGCGTCACCGCCCGCTCGCGCACCTCGGCGGCCAACCGCGGCCCGCTCGCCACGGCGTAGCGGCCGGTCGCCGGGTCGAACCAGGGGACGCGAGGTGCCGGCAGCTCGAGCCGGCCCGCCCGGTGCGGCACCAGGTCCCACACGAAGGTGCGTCGCGCACACAGCCGGTCGCCGGGATCGAGCAGCAGCTCGGGCTCGTGCGGGTAGACGTCCACCTGCGGGAGCGCCGGGTCGAGCGGTGGGGCGGCTGCCCACAGATTCGCTTCTCCCGTCACGGTGACGGCCAGCCGGAGCGCCTCACCGAGCTCCAGCACCTCGCGCGAGAGGTACGCGTGTACCTCCACGGGACCGACCACACCCGCGAAGTCGGGTGGCCGCCCGGGCTCCGGGAGCGCGATCGCGAGCAGCATCGCGCCCGGAACCGCCACCTCGCGTTCGCCGCCTGCGACCCGGCAGCCGACGCGACCCGGCGCGATCTCGATCGCGCCGGGCCGCACCGGGAACAGCGCGCGCCGATCCTCGGACACCACGTAGGCGTCCCCGACGTCTGCGATGCGTGGGTCCGGCGTCCGGCCCGGGAGCCATTCGGAACGCAGCGAGGGAAAGGAGAGCGCGCGCAGCCAGCGGACCTCCCGCACCGGCTCGCGGCGCAGCATGCGCGCGCGGAACAGGACCTGCTGGCCCACCCAGGCCCGCTCGGGCTCGAGCGACACCTCGACGCGACAGGGCGGGTCCTCCTGCGGGCGGGCCGGCGCGGGGATCGCCGCGAGCGAGGCTCCCTGCAGCAGGGCGGCCGCGAGCCGCCACCTCACCAGGCCACCGCCTGCCTGCGCTGCTGCCTGCGCTCGGAGCCGGCCTCGGCAGCCGCTCGTAACGCGGCGCCTGCGCTGTCCTGCACCTCGTCGAGCCAGCGTTCGACCTCGCGCTCCGTCAGCGAGGGCGCGAAGCGCGTCGCGGCCTGCACGCTCTGCTCGGGCGGCGCGCTCGGCGTCGTGCTCTCGTCCCCGCCGCGATCGGCGGCCCCGGGCGGTGTCGTCTCGTCCGGCGGCGGCTCGGGCTCCTCGCCGCCCTCCTGGCCCTGTCCCGCTGGGGGCGGGTCCTTCGCCAGCGCGCGCAGCGTCCACTCGAGGTTGAAGCGCGCTTCCGGGTCCTCGGGCACGAGAGCGAGCGCCTCGAAGAAGGCATCGCGCGCGTCCGCGAGCGCCCGCTCCTCGAGCGCCAGCACGCCGAGGTCGAACCAGGCGAGCGCCGCCAGCGCCGGATCGCGCGCCGTGAGCGCGGCGGCGCGCAGCGCCCGGGCCGCGCCCGGGCCGTCGCCCTGCTCGGCGCGGGCGACACCGAGCTCGAAGAGCAGCGCCGGATCGGCGGGTTGCTTGCGCAACGCCGCCTCGAGGCGGAGCACCGCGTCGGGGTCGGACTCAGGAGGCGCGTCCGTCGCGCCCGGGGCGGCGCCGGAGACCAGCAGGGCGAGCGCGGCACCAGCCGCCGCCGCGGCGCCGCGCCGGAGCGGGAGCGCCGGCCGCCCGCGGCGGCGGCCGAGCCCATCCGGGAGTCCGGTCCACTCGAGCCAGAGGAGGGCGAAGGCGAAGGCTGCGAACAACCCCGTTCGCACCGCCGGCACCCGGCGCGCGACGGTCTCGCCGGCGTCCACCGCGTCGCGGCGGATCGCCGCGATGGCTTGCGCCGGATCGATGGCGCCCCAGCGGTCGGCCACGAAGCTCGCTCCGTCGCTCGCCGCCGCCCACTGCGCGAGCCGGGCAGCATCGCGCCGCGACACGACGGGCCGGCCGAGGGCGTCGTGGAGCTGCCCGCCCCCGCTCGCGCCGTCCCCCGCCTCGGGCACGGCGGCACCCTCGTCGCTCCCGAGCGCGATCGCCACGAGGCGAACGCCGGCCCGCGCCAGCGCAGCCGCCCCGGCGGTGCCGCCGCCGGCCGGGTCCTCGCCGTCGGAGAGGACGACGATCACGCGCGGGCGCCGGCTCGCCTCCTCGAAGGCGGCGAGCGCCGCGCCGGTTCCCGCGCCCAGGTCCGAGGCGCGATCGCCGAGCAGCTCGCCGTCGAGCGCGCCGGTCAGCTCGGCGAGGGCGTCGTGGTCGGGGGTGAGAGGCGTGAGCAGGACACCCCGGCCGGCGAAGGCGGCGAGCGCGGCGCGATCGCCCGGCTCGAGCCGGGCGAGCAGCTCGATGGCGAGCTGGCGCGCGCGCACGAGCCGGCTCGGCGCCACGTCGGCGGCGTCCATGCTGCGCGAGACGTCGAGGAGCAGCACGACGTCGGCGCCCGAGGCGGACACCCGTTCGATGCGCTGGCCGAGGCGCGGACCGAGCGCCGCAGCGGTGATCGCGGCGAGCCCCACCAGCAGCGCGAGGTCGCGGGCGAGCCGCCGGGCGCCGACCACGCCCGGATCCCCGAGCAGCCGCTGCGCGCGCCGGCGTGCGCGCCACCAGGACGCCAGCACGAGGAGCGCTACGAGGGCGGCGCAGACCAGCGCGAGCGGCGCCCACTCGGGGTGGACGAGGCTGCGCTGCCATCCGCTCACGGGATCCGCCTCGCGAGCCCGCGCGCGAGCACGAGCTCGAGCGCGACGAGGCCCCCGGCGATCGCGAGCCAGGGCTCCGGCAGCGGGGCATGCCGGACGCGCGGCGGTGGGCGGCGCACCACGCGCTCGAGCGCGTCGATCTCGGCATACACGGCCGCCAGCTCCGCCGAGCTGTGGGCGGCGAAGAAGCGCCCCCCGGCGGCGCCCGCGATCGCCACGAGCGTCGTCTCGTCGAGATCGTGGCGCTCGAAGCGGAGGCTGCGGCCGCTGCCCGCGGGCGCCTGCATCGCCACCTCGCCGGTCGAGCCGATGCCGACCGTGTGGACCCGCACGCCGCGCGCCGCCGCGAGCGCCGCGGCCACGTCGGGCGGCACCGCGCCGGTATTGCTGCGGCCGTCGGTGAGCAGCACCACGACCCGGCCCAGCATGGCGCCCGGCGCCTGGCCCTCCGGGTCATCAGGCATGGCGCCCGGCGCCTGGCCCTCCGGGTCATCAGGCATGGCGCCGGGCGCCTGGCCCTCCGGGTCATCGGGCATGGCGCCGGGCGCCTGGCCCTCCGGGTCATCGGGCATCGCGCGCTCCGTGGGTGCGTCACGCCGCGGCATGGCTCCGCCCCGCGCCGGCGCCACGCGCTTCACCGCAAGCGCCAGCGCGTCGCCGAGCGCGGTCGCCCCGCCGGCCATGCCCGGCTCGGCGCGGGCCAGGGCTGCGGCGAGCAGGGTGCCGTCGCTCGTGAGCGGACAGAGCGTGAAGGCGGTCTCGCCGAACACGACGAGGCCCACGCGGTCGCCCTCCGCGGCTCGCTCGCGCGCGAAGCGCGCCACCACCTCGCGGGCCAGCTCGAAGCGCGTGTGCCATTCGCCGTCGAGCTCGGCGTCGAGCGCGCGCATGCTGTCGGAGGCGTCGAGCACCAGCACGAGGTCGAGACCCTCGCCGGGCGGGGGCGACGCGCGGTGCACGGTCACCGGCCCGGAGATCGCGAGCGCGAGTGCGGCCAGCGCCAAGGCGCGCACCGCGTGCCCGAGCCAGCGGGCACGGTCGGGGCGGGCGCCGGCGCCGGCGGCCTCGGGCCACGCGGGCCAGGGCAGGGCGTCCGGCGCGCGGCGCAGCGCGAGCCAGAGCCCGAGCGCGACGAGGCCCAGTCCGAGCGCGAGCCACGACGGGCGCGCCAGCGCGTCGAAGGCGAGCCCGGCCCGGGCCAGCCATTCCATCATGCGGCCTCGCGCGGGATCGATTCGGCGACCCAGCGTTGCGCGTCCCCGGCGAGCCGGCGCACGCGCGCCGCGGCGTCCGCCGCGTCCCCCGGCCGGAAGCGCAGCGCGTCGAGCTCCTGGAGCCAGGCCAGTGCCGTGGGCCAGCGCAGCGCCAGCGCGAAGGGCGGGGCGAGCGCCGCGAGTTCCTCGGTCGTACGGCACTCGATCGCGAAGCCCCAGCGGCGGGTCGCGTAGCGGCGCAGCGCCGTGGCACAGCGATCGGCGGCCTCACGCCAATCCGTGTCGGAAGCCCGGGCGGCGGCAGCCAGCTCGGAGAGCGCCTCCTGCCAGGGCGCGCCGGCCGCACGCGCGGCCGCCTCGGCGGCGCGCGCCGCGCGCGCGGCGGAACGGCGTCGCGAACGCCGCAGCAGCGCCACCGCCGCGACGGCCGCCAGCGCCGCCGCGGCGCCGCCGGCCGCCGCGACGAGCGGCGACGGACCCGGCGCACTGCCTCCGGGCCGCCGCAGGGGAAAGGGCACCAGGCGGTTCGGGAAGCGCGGCAGGATCGACACCACCTCGAAGGGGCGAGGCGCCGTTTCGAGGCGCGTGCGCTCTCCTTCGGGTCCGATCAGCTCGAGCGCGAGCGCGGGCCAGGTGCCGCTGCCGATCTCCCGCGCGCGCACCCGCAGCCGCGTGCGGTGCGTCCAGCGCTGGCCCTGCTTCTCGACGGGCAGCGCCTCGGCGTCGAGCAGCCAGAGCGGGCCGAGCGCGGCGGCGTCGGGCGGCGCCAGGGGACGCAGGGCATGGTCGGGGGGCGTCGCGACCGCGACCTCCACCACGGCGACGTCGCCCACGCGGAGCTGCGGCGGCTCGATCACGACGGTGGCCTGCGGTGTCGGCGGCGCCGCGGCACCCGCCTGCGGCCGCTCCTCGCCCGTGCACGCGAGCGCGAACGCGAGGAGCGCCACGGCCACGCGCCTCATCGCCAGGCTCTCCGGCGCCGGTCCACGCGGGTCCGGAAGAAGCGCGCCAGCGCGCGCAGCGGGTCTTCCGCGGTCGAGAGCGCGAGCACGTCGGCGCCTTCGCTGCGCAGGCGGTGGCGCAGCGCGACCCGGCGCGCCTCGGCGACGGCGGCGTAGCGGGCGCGTCGCCGCGCGCCGGTGCCGAGCACGCGCGGTGCCCCGCCGCGCTCGGGATCGACGAGCCGCAGGGTGCCGGCGGCGGCGAGCGCCCGTTCGCGCGGATCCTCGACCACGATCGACACCAGCTCGTGCCGCTCGGCGAGCGCGGCGAGCGGCGAGCTGCCGCCGCTCGCCACCGCGCGGGCCAGCGCCGGGTCGCGGAAGTCCGAGAGCAGCACGACCAGCGCGCGGCGCCGCGCCGCTCCGAGCGCCCAGCCGGCCGCGAGCCCCAGCTCCGTCGCGCCGCCCGCACGCAGCGACTCCCGCGCGATCGAGCGGACGAGCCGCCAGCCATGCAGCGCGCCGCGCGCGGGTGGCAGCGCGCTGCGCAGCGAGTCGGAGAACAGCGCGAGCCCCACCCGGTCCCCGGCTCGCCCTGCCGCCGCGGCCACGAGCGCCGCCGCGTAGGCGGCGCTCGCGAGCTTCGCCTGGCCGCTGCCGAACGCCATCGAGGCCGAGACGTCGAGCAGCACGAGGACGGTGTGGGCCCGCTCCTCGCGGAAGCGCTTCACCCACGGCTCGCCGCTGCGCGCGGTCGCGTTCCAGTCGATCGCGCGCACGTCGTCGCCGGGTGTATACGGGCGCAGCTCCTCGAACTCGACGCCGCCGCCCCGGAACGCGCTCGCGTAGCCGCCGACCAGCCAGCTCGTGGCCTCGCGGCGGCTGCGCACCCACAGCAGGCGCGCGGCGCGCGCGGCAGCCGCCGGGCCGAGCGGCTCCCCGCCCCCGGGTCCGCCCGCCGCGGCGCCGAGCCGCAGGTCCAAGGCGCCCGCCCTAGGGCGTCGGGACGGCGTCGAGGACGGCCTCGACCACCGCCTCCGGCGCGACCCCGTCGGCCTCGGCTTCGTAGGTGAGGAGCACGCGGTGGCGCAGGACGTCGGGGGCCACGCGCTTCACGTCGTGGGGGGTGGCGAAGTCGCGCGCGTCGAGGAAGGCGCGGGCGCGCGCGGCGCGCAGCAGGAAGAGCGACGCGCGTGGCGACGCCCCCACCGCGACCAGCCCGGCCGCCGGGCGCCGCTCGCCTGCCATCGCGACCCGCGCGCCGGCCGCGGCCGGGTCGCGGGTCGCGCGGACCAGCCGCACGGCGTAGTCGGCGACCGCGTCGGCCACGTGCACCGCGCCGGCCGCGGCGCGCAGCGCCTCGACCGCGTGGGCATCGGCCACAGCCGACACCGAAGTCGGCCGATCACCGGCACGCGCGGCGATCTCGAGCTCGTCCTGCGCCGAGGGGTAGGGCACCACCAGCTTGAGCAGGAAGCGGTCGACCTGGGCCTCGGGCAGCGGATAGGTGCCCTCGTGCTCGATCGGGTTCTGGGTCGCCATCACGAAGAACGGGGCGGGCAGGGGGAAGCTCTCCTCGCCGATCGTGACCTGGCGCTCCTCCATCGCCTCGAGCAGCGCCGACTGCACCTTGGCGGGCGCGCGGTTGATCTCGTCGGCGAGCAGCACCGGGCTGAAGATCGGTCCCTTGCGGACCGCGAAACGGCGCTCGTCGGGCAGGTAGATCGGGGCGCCGAGCAGGTCGCCCGGGAGCAGGTCGGGTGTGAACTGCACGCGCCGGAAGCCGAGCCCGAGCGCCTGGGCGAGCGCGCGCACGGCGGTGGTCTTGGCGAGCCCCGGTACGCCCTCGACGAGCACGTGCCCCCCGGCCAGCAGCGCCGTCAGGAGGCCCTCGAGGAGCGCCCGCTGGCCGATGACGACGCGGCCGACCTCGTCGAGCAGGCGTTTGACGGGCGCGTCCGTCATGGCTTCCTCCGACGTCGAGCGGCTGGATCCCGCGGTGGGAAACGTATCGCTTTCACGAGCGCGCTGGTCCGCACCCCCGGAACCTCGCGCAGCCGCACCACCCGCCCGCCCCAGCTCTCGACCTCGCGGCGGCCCACGATCGCCTCGAGGGTCCAGTCGCCGCCCTTCGCCAGCACGTCGGGCCGCAGCGCAAGGATCGTGCGCAGGGGCGTCTCCTCCGCGAACGGGACCACCCAGTCCACGCAGGCGAGCGCCGCCAGCACCTCGGCGCGCTGGCGCACGGGCACGATCGGGCGGCCGGGCCCCTTGCCGAGCGCGCGCGCGCTGGCGTCGCCGTTGACCGCGACGACCAGCCGGTCGCCGAGCGCGCGGGCCTGCTCGAGGCTGCGCACGTGGCCGACGTGGAGCAGGTCGAAGCAGCCGTTCGTGAAGACCACCCGCTCGCCGCGGCGCTGCGCCGCGCGTACGGCGCGCACGGCGGCGGCGAGCCCGATCACCTTGCGGCGCGACGAGGTCACGGGCGCGTCTCCGGGACGTCGAGTGGCGGCGTACGGCGCGCCGCCGCCTGCGGCGGACCTTCGGCGGGCGGGCTTCCGAGCAGCCGGGCGAGCGTCTCGACGCCCGAGCGCACGAAGCCCGGCACCCCCTCGGTGACGATCCCCATCGGGCCCGAGGCGAGCAGCGTCTTCGGCAGCAGGCGTGCCTGCGGATCGAGCCACGGGCCGGTCAGCGCGAACCAGGCGGCGAGCAGGTTGTCGTCCTTGCCGAGCAGCAGCCGGTTCACGAGCGGCACCCGGCTGATCACGGCGTCCAGGCTCTTGAAGAAGTACACGCCGACCACCGCCTCCACCGGATACGGGGCGTCGAGCACGTTCACGCGGCCGTTCCCGACCAGCCGCGCCGCCGGGCCGACCAGCGAGATCGACTCGCCGCGCACGAAGCCGCGCTCGAAGGCGAAGGCGCCGTCGATCTCGTCGTAGGGCAGGACCTTGCGCGAGCGGAAGGGGTTGAAGGTGTCGCTCGCCGCCGCGATCGCGAGCAGCAGGTTCATGCGCTGGTTGATCTCGCCGTCGCGCAGCTTCGCGCTGACCGGGCCGACGAGCTCGCGCAGGATGTTCTCGCGCGGGATCAGCTTCGCGGACAGGTCGCCCGAGAGATGCGCGGTGCCCGTCATGGCGCTGCCGTCGAGGCCGAGATCGGTGAGCAGGTCCGGGACCGAGCCGCCCTCGATCCGCAGCCGCCCCGAGGCCGGGACGGAGTCGCGCCGATCGAGCGCGAGGTCGACCTCGCCGACCAGCCGCCCGCGCGGCAGCAGCGCGGCGTCGCCCTCGCGGATCTCGCCGCGGGTCCCCTCGATGCGCACGCGCCCGCGCACCTCGCGGGCGCGGAAGGGTCCGAGTCGGCTCAGCTCGACGCGGAAGCCTCCGCGTACCCAGGCGTCGGGGTCCGCGGGGTCGAGCGGAGGCGAGCCGCCGGCGCTCGCCCGGGCGGTCACCTCGATCCGGCCCGGCGGAGCCCCGGACTTGCGCGCCCGCCCCTCGACCCGCGCCGAGCCCCACCAGGCGTCGGTGATCTCGGCGTCCCAGCCGAAGGGGACCGGCAGCAGCACGGCCCGCAGCCCGGCGATCGGCCGCAGCAGCGCGGGGTGCTCGATGCGGCTCGCGGTGATCTCGGCCTGCTGCCAGCGCGAGGGTGTGCCCGGCTTGCGGTCGCCCTGCACCCAGGCGTCGAGCGTGAACCAGCCCGGGAGCGGCGGCACGGGATCCGGGAGCCGCCCGCCGGCCAGCGAATCCAGCACCGCGCGCAGGCCCGAGATCTCGAGGTCGAGGGCCGGCAAGGGCTCGCTCCCGAGCCTGCCGCGTACCTCGTCCAGCTCGAGCCGGTCGCGCGCGTAGACGAGCCGGCCGCGCAGTGACCCGAGCGGCTGGCCCTCGCCGAGCCGGGCGCCCACACCCGTGACGGCGAGCTCGATCGAGCAGCCTTCGGGCCAGGCGCCGACGGGATCGGCGCGGGCGGCCTGCCACTGGGCGCGCGTGACGCCGGCACAGCGCAGCGCCCAGCGCTCGACGCGGCCCGCGGTCAAGGCGTCGGCCGCACGCCGGGCGATGGGCTGGCCGCTGGCGCGCAGCCAGCGCCGGACGGTCTCGATCTCGAGGGGCTCACCGTCGGCGGCGAGATCGAAGGTCGCGCCGTCGGTGAACGGCCGGGGGAGGCGCAGGCTGCCGTCGAGGCGCAGCGGCCCGAGCGCCAGCACCACCTGCTCGGCGCGGAGCGCGCGTGGCGTGAGCGCGACGACGCCGGAGGCGCGGGCGGTCGGGAGCGCGAGCTCCCGCCGCTCGCGCTCCGGGCCGAGCCGGGCGGACCCGCGGAGGTCGAGGCCCAGCAGCTCCGCTTCGAGGCGCTGGCCGCCGCCGTCGCTGCGCCAGGCGAGGTGCACGCCGAGCCGGCCCGCCAGTGCGAGCTCGGCCTCGTGCGCCGGCTGCCAGCGCGCGAGCCAGGGGCGGAGTGCCGCGAGGTCGAGATCGGCAAGCGCGAGCTCGGCATGGGGAGCGCCGAGTGCGGGCAGCTCGGCGTCGAGCTCGAAGCGCCCGCGGTCCACGCCGGCCTGGACGAGCCGCCCGCTCGCGGCGAGCGAATGGCCTCCGACGAGCGGCGTGCGGTGGAGCGAGCCGTCGAGCCCGCGCAGGCCGGCATCGGCGAGCGCGGCTCCTGCGGGCGCAGCGCGGTCGAGCCAGTGGACGGCGGCATCTTCGAGGGTGATGGCAGGAAGCGCTCCCGCGGCCTCGCGCAGTGCGTCGATCGCCGCGGGCAGGTCGCGCGCCGGGGGGCCGGACCGCGCGCCGATCGGATCGAGCAGGCGCTGCAGGGCCCGCGGGTGGAGCGTGCCGTCGGTGTCGCGGAGCAGGGTCGCGCGCAGGCCGCTCACCTGCACGCGGGCCACCCGGAAATCGCCCTGGGCGATCCGCCGCAGGTCGAAGCCCACCCGGACACGCGCCGCGAACAGCGCCGCATCCGGGGCTCCGGCGTCCGGCAGGGTGCGGACGTCGCGGGCCTCGAGGGCGGGCCCCCAGGCGAAGGCGGCGTGGACGGAGCCGACCCGGACCGGTCCGATCCGTTCGGAGAGCCAGCGGCCGGCGAAGCCGGCCAGGCGCTCGGGCGCGTAGCGCGCAGACACGAACAGGCCTGCCAGCGCCGCCGCGAGCAGGACCACCACTACCAGGGCGGCGAGCGTGAGGGGGCGGACCAGCTTCACGGGTTTCCGAGCTTCCTCCGGCCCCCGGCGAGGGGTGTCTGCGAGCCCAAATTAGGGCTCACCGACCGGCGGGCAGGGAGCGGCTCGAGGCGGATCCTGGCGGCTCCGCTCCGGGTTCCCCGCCCCCCATCCGGATCCGTCCGACGCCCCGGCCGGTAGGCCCAACATCTGATTCTCCCTAAAGAAAGCCGCCCGGAGGCCGAAACGGGACGCGAAGCAGCGCGCAGCCCTGCTTCCAGGAGGCGGCCCGGTCCGCCTACCGGAAGGGCGGGCGCGTCCCGCACGACACGTGGAGAGGGGAGCCGCCGGCACATGGATACCAAGGAGCCCATCCGCAGGAACCGGGTGCGCGAGCTTCGCGAGAACCGGCTGATGACCCAGGCCCAGCTCGCGCGCAAGGCGAGGGTTGCGCTCCGCACCATCCACAGCGTCGAGAAGGGCATGAACTGCCGGATGGACACCAAGCGCAAGATCCTCCTCGCCCTGGGCATGCGCTTCGAGGACAAGGATTACGTCTTCCCCCCGATCGGCATGTCCTCCGTCTCCGACGAGCTTCATCACGGCTAGGCTCCAGGATCCCACTGCCGGCGCGGGGGCGTCCTGACGGGCCTCGCTCGCCGCCAGCGCGCTGCGCGCTCCGCGGCCCCGGGAGAGGCCAGCCGCTCGTGAGAGGCGGCCAGGGACGCGGCGCCCCGCACGCCTTCGGCCCCGCCGGCTTCGCTCGGCCGGAGGGTTGCCGGTACCATCCTCCCCTGCCCCGAGGAGCGGATGGCGACCAGGTCCTCCGACCGCAATACGCTGCTGGCTGACGTCGCGGGGATCGTCTCGCGCTCACACGACCTCGCCGAGACGCTCGGCAACGTGGTCGACCGGGTCGCCAAACGGCTCGACGCCGACGTCTGCTCGATCTACCTGAGCGACCCGGCACGCAAGACGCTGGTGCTGCGCGCCACCAAGGGGCTCGCCCCGGAGGCGGTCGGGCAGGTGCGGCTCGCGACCGGCGAAGGCCTCGTCGGCCTCGTCGCGAGCACCGGCGTGCCCCTGGCGGTCGAGGAGGCCCACGCCCACCCGAGCTTCCGCTACTTCCCCGAGACCGGCGAGGACCGCTTCGTCTCGCTGATGGCGACGCCGCTGGTCGTGCGCGGGGTCGCGATCGGCGTCCTGGTGGTCCAGACCGTCGCGCCGCGGCGCTTCTCGGAGAAGGACGTCGAGCTGCTCCAGACCTGCGGGCAGCTGATCGCCCCCGTGGTGCTGAACGCGGCGCTCCTCGACCTGGTCGCGGGCCCCGACGAGGGGCGCTTGCGCTTCGTCGAGCAGATGGCCGACGCCGGCGTGCCGATCGCCGGCCTCGCGCCCGGCCGCGAGGAGCGCAACGTCGAGCTGCGCGGAACCGAGGCGTCGAGCGGCATCGCGATCGGCCCGATCTACCTGCTCGAGGACCCGCTCGACCTGGCCGACGTCGAGTACCAGCCGAGCGGCGACGCGACCGAGGAGCTGCGTGACCTGCAGCGGGCGATCGCCGAGGCGCGCCGCGAGCTCGACGACGCGATCGACGAGATGGGCGACCACTTCGGCCCGGCCTTCTCGGCGGTCTTCAACACGCACGTGCAGATCCTCGAGGACCACGGCTTCCTGTCCCGGCTGGAGCGGGCGGTCGGCGAGACCGGCGATGCGCGCCAGGCGCTCCGGCGCGTGGTCGACGAGTACCGCGCGCTCTTCGCCCGCATCGAGGACGACTACTTCCGCGAGCGCGGGCTCGACGTCGAGGACGTCGGCCGGCGCGTGATGGCGAAGCTGCTCGGCGTGCGCCACCACAACGTCCCGCTCGTCCCGGGTGCGGTGGTGATCACCTCGCTGATCCTGCCCCAGCACTTCACGATGCTGGAGATGGACAAGGTCGGGGCGATCGTGGCCGAGCACGGCGGGGCCACCTCGCACGGCGCGATCTTTGCGCGCACGCTCGAGATCCCCTGCGTGACGGGCGTCGAAGGCGTGCTGCGGACGGCGCGGCCCGGCGAGATGGCGATCGTCGACGGCACCGGTGGGCGCGTCTACCTCTCGCCGGACGAGCGCCTGCTCGGCGAGTACAAGCGCGCGCAGCAGCGCTTCGAGATCGCCGCCGAGCACCTCGACGCGCTGAAGAGCCGGCCCGCGGAGACCCGCGACGGGCGGCGCGTGCTCCTCACCGCCAACGTCGGGCTGCTGGCGGACCTGCGGCTCGTCGAGCGCCACGGCGCCGAGGGCGTCGGGCTGTTCCGGACCGAGCTGCTCGCGCTCGCGCACCGCGGCGTGCCGCCCGAGGACGAGCAGGAGGCGCTCTACGAGCGGGTGGCGCGCGCGCTGGCGCCGCGGCCCGTCACGATCCGCACCCTCGACCTCGGCGGCGACAAGGCGATGCCGAACCTGGGCGTGGCCGAGGAGGAGAACCCGCAGCTCGGCTGCCGCTCGGTGCGCCTCTCGCTCCGGCACCAGGAGGTGATGCGGGCGCAGCTCCGGGCGATCCTGCGCGCCTCGGCGGCAGGCAACGTGAAGCTGCTCCTGCCGATGATCTCGTCGCTCGACGAGCTGCGCGAGGTGCGCCGCCTCCTGCACGACACGATCGACGAGCTCGCCCGCGCCGGCGTCCCCCACGATCCGCGCATTCCGCTCGGCGTCATGATCGAGGTGCCCTCGGCCGCCCTGATCGCCGACGCGCTGGGCCGCGAGTGCGACTTCTTCTCGATCGGCACCAACGACCTGACGCAGTACACGCTGGCCGTCGACCGCGGCAACGAGGCGATCGCCCACCTGTACCGGCCGCTCCACCCGGCGGTGCTGCGCCTGATCCACGAGAGCGTGCGGGCAGCCGACGGCGCCGGGATCCCGGTGTCGGTGTGCGGCGAGATGGCGAGCAACCCGCTCGCCGTCCCGCTGCTGGTCGGCCTCGGCATCGCCGAGCTGTCGGGCACGCCGCGCTCGGTGCCGGTCGTGAAGGAGATCGTGCGCGCGCTCGACTCGGCCGAGGTCGCCGCCGACGCGCGCCGCGCGCTCCTGGCCGGCACGGTCGGCGAGGTGGAGGCGATCGGCTGCGCGCGCCTCGAGGCGGCGGGCCTGCGCGAGCATCCCGACATCGGCGGCTGGATCGCGGAGGTGATCGCTCGGGCCGGAGCTCCCGCGCGCGCGCCGCGCTGAGGGGGGCCGTCTCCGTTCAGAGCTCCGATTCGGCGAGGTGCTGGAGACGCTCGAGCTCCTGCTCGAGCGCCTGGCGGAGCCTCTCGAGCTCTTCCCTCCCGGCATCGGCCGGGACCGGGATCGGAGCGCCGCCGGCGACGAGCACGCGGGCGAAGGGGAGGGGCAGGACGGTGCGGTCCCAGCTCGGAAAGGTGAGGGCGGGGCGCGCGGCGATCGCCACCGGGTGGAGCGGCAGGCCGGTCGCGCGCGCGATCGCGAGGACGCCGGGCTTGCAGCGTCGCGCCGGGCCGCGCGGGCCGTCGCAGAGCACACCGATCACGCGGCCCTCGCGCGCGGCCCGGATCGCGCCGGCGAGCGCGCCCGGCCCGCCCCGCGAGCTCGAGCCGCGCGGCGAGGGGCCGTAGCCGAGCCGGTCGAGGACGGCGACGATGCGGTCGCCGTCGCGGCTGCGGCTCACGGGGATCGCGGCACCGAGGTCGCGGAAGCGCCAGGCGGCAGGGAAGAGGGCGCGGTGCCAGAGGGCGCCGATCGCGGGCTCGCCGCGCGCGGTCGGGTCGTCGTCGGCCACCTGGCGTACGCGCCAGGTGGCGCCGAGCGCGCGCAGCAGCGCGGCGCCGAGCCAACCGCCGACGGCCACCGTCAGCCGGAACCACCAGGTGCGGGGCCGCGCCATGGCGCGCGACCGTAGCGAAGCCCGCCGGCGCGTCGGGGCGCCGCCGTCACGAGACGGCGACGAGCGCGACCCCCACCACCGTCGCGAGTGCACCGGCCAGGCGCAGCCGCGTCGGCCGCTCCCGCAGGCGCAGCGCGCCGAGCGCCACCGCGAAGAGCACGCTCGCCTGGCGAACGGCCACCACGTAGCTGACCGGGGCCGTGCGCAGGGCGTGCAGGATCAGGCCGTAGCCCGCGAAGCCCACCAGCGCCGCGAGGAGCGCGGTGCGCCCCTCGCGGCGCGCCTGCGCGGCGAGCGCACGCAGCGGCACGTGGCGCAGCGCGAGCGGCGTGAACACCAGCATCCCGGAGCTGCACAGGATCACGTACCACGCGACCGCCGGCGGCACGGCGCCGTCCCAGGGCAGGGCGCCGAGGCGCGCCATCGCCAGCTTGTCGGTGAGCGAGTAGCCGACCGACGCCGCCAGCGTGAGCCACGCCCAGCCGGCGCCGGGCGCCACGAGCAGGCGCCGCAGGTGCGGCGCGGCGCCCCCGGCGGCTCCGGCGCTCCCGGCGGCATCGAGCTGCACGGCCCACATGCCGGCCACCACCACCGCGATCCCGAGCGCGCCCAGGGCGCTCACCGGCTCCCCGAGCAGCGGCACCGCCACGAGCGGCAGGAAGGCCGGCGCCGAGCGGGCGATCGGGTAGACGACCGACAGCTCTCCCGCCGCGAGCGCGCGCGAGAGCCAGTAGAAGTAGAGGCCGTGCGCCACGCCGGTGCCGGCCGCCAGCGCCCAGATCGAAACCGGCAGCTCGCCGAGCGGCACGAGCCAGGGCAGCGCGCAGGCGGCGATCGCGGTCGGCACGAGCTGGAGCACGTTGAAGCCGAGCGGACTCGAGCTGCCCTTGATCGCGAGGCTCCAGAGCGCGTGCAGGAGCGCAGAGACCAGGACCAGGGCCAGGTCGGATGTGCTCAACCCGGCCGCCCTCCGCCGGCCCCACCCCGCTCCCGGCGCCCTTCGACCCTGCACGCGCCCCGGGTGGGCGCTAGTGTCGTGGCCCCCAGGACCCGGCCCGTGAGGATCGAGATCGGCGTGGTGCAGGCGGCTCCGTCCATTCCGCAGTCCGCGAGCGGATCGCCCCCGCCCGCCGCCGCGAGCGCGGCCGAGCGCGTGCGCGCCTTCGCGGACCTGACCAAGCCGCGCCTGCTCCCGATGGTGCTCTTCACCGGGATCCCCGTCTTCGGGATGGCGGCGGGCGGGTGGCCGCCGCTCGGCTTCGCGGCGGCGACCCTGCTCGGGATCGCGCTCGCCGCGGCATCGGCCAACACGCTCAACGCGTACCTCGAGCGCGACCGGGACGCGCGGATGGAGCGCACGCGCAACCGGCCGCTCCCGGCCGGCCGCCTCTCGCCGCGCGCGGCGCTGGCCTTCGGGCTGCTGCTCGGCGCGCTCTCCACGGGGCTCCTCCTGGCGCTCGCGGGCCCCGCCGCCGCGGCGGTCGGCGTGGCCAGCATCCTCTTCTACGTGTTCGTGTACACCATCTGGCTCAAGCCCCGCTCGCCCTGGAACGTGGTGATCGGCGGCGCCGCCGGCGCCGCAGCTCCCCTGATCGCCGACGTCGCCGTCCACGGGACCGTCACCGCCGCCGGCCTGTGCCTGTTCGCGATCGTCTTCTTCTGGCAGCCGCCGCACGTGTGGGCGATCGCGCTGTACCGCCGGCGCGACTACGAGGCCGCCGGCATCCCGATGCTGCCGAGCGTGATCGGCGAGGAGGCGACCCGCCGGCGGATGCTCGCGTACGCGGTCGGGCTGGTTCCGGTCACGCTCGGGCCGTGGGCCCTCGGCTTCGCCGGCCCGTTCTACCTGGCGGTGGCGCTCGGCGCGAACGCCTGGTTCGTGGCGTCGATCGTCCGCCTGCTGCGCGCCCGGGACGACGCCGCCGCACAGCGCGTCTTCCGTGTCTCGCTCGTGCTGCTCTTCGCGCTCTTCCTCGCGCTCAACGTGGACCTGCTCGCGCGGCTCTGAGCGCATTCCGCGAGGCCTGCCATTTCCGCCGACCGCTCGCGAGCCACCCTCGGCGTCCTGTTCGGCGTCGTGGTGGTCGACCTGATCGGCTTCGGGATCGTGGTGCCGGTGCTGCCCTTCCTCGTGAAGGAGCAGGGTGCCAGTGCGACCCAGCTCGGCCTGATCGCCATGGGCTATGCGGCGGCACAGTTCGTGTGCGCGCCGCTCTGGGGCCGGCTCTCGGACCGGATCGGGCGGCGCCAGGTGCTGCTCTTCACGATCGCGGGGACGGCCGTCTCGCTGGCGGCGCTCGGCTTCGCGACGACGGTGCCGTGGATCCTGGCGACCCGCGTGGCGGCCGGGGCCTTCGCGGCGAACCTCGGGGTGGCATCGGCATACATCGCCGACGCCACCGACGAGTCGGAGCGGACGCGCTGGATGGGGCTCCTCGGCGCCTCGTTCGGGGTGGGCTTCGTGCTCGGGCCGGTGATCGGGAGCCTGCTCGGCCCGATCAGCTACGCCCTGCCGATGTTCGTCGCGGCCGGGCTCGCCGCTGCCAACTGGGTGCAGGCCCTGGTCTGGCTGCGCGAGCCGCCGGCGCACGCAGCCGCGGAGCAGGAGGATCCGACGGGCGTCCGCCCCGCCGGCGCCCGCCGCTTCGCGATGCTGCGCGACCCGCGGGTGCGGCGGCTGTGCGCCGCGAACCTGGTCTTCACGCTCGCGGTGACGCAGCTCGAGACGGTCTTCCAGTACTTCATGAACGACCGCTTCGGCTGGGGGGTTCGCGACGTCGGCTTCCTGCTCGTGGCCATGGCGGTGCTGATGGGCGCCGTGCAGGGCGGGGCGATGCGGTCGCTCTCGGCGCGCTTCCCGGAGCGCACGCTGGTGGCGGGGGGCAGCGCGCTCCTGGCGCTCGCGTTCTTCGTGCTCCCCGAGCTGCCGACCGTGGTCTGGCTCAGCGCCGGCCTCGCGGCGGCGGCGGTCGGCCGCGGCGTCGCGCAGCCGGCCCTGATGAGTCTCGCCTCGCTGGCGGCGCCGGCGGGCGGGCGCGGCGCCGTCATGGGCTCGTTCCAGTCCGCGGCCTCGCTCGCACGCGTGATCGGGCCCCTGGCCGCCGGGGTCCTCTACGACCGCGCGATCGCGGCCCCGTTCCTGTTGGCGGGCGCACTGCTCCTGGGCTTGGTCTGGCTGGGCCGGCGGCTGCCGGAGCGGGTCGCGCCACCGGAGCCGGTGGGCGAGCCCCGGCTGGCCTGAGGCGCGGGCGCTTGGATCTCTCCTTCCTGCCCGCCGTGAACGCGAGCCTGAATGCGGCTGCGGCGCTCCTGCTGCTGCGCGGGCGCCTCCTGATCCGCGCCCACCGCGTCGCGGAGCACCGGCGCACCATGACGGCCGCCTTCGCCGTCTCGACGCTGTTCCTCGCCCTCTACCTCCTCCACAAGTGGTCGCGGGGCTTCGAGAACACCACCTTCCACGCCACGGGTCCCGCCAAGACGGCCTACCTGGCGCTGCTCTTCTCCCACGTGACGCTCGCGAGCCTGGTCCCGCTGCTGGCGATCGCGCTGATCGTCCTGGCCGCGAGCGGCCGGATCGGGTGGCACCGGCGGCTCGCGCGCTGGGCGTGGCCGGTCTGGATGTACGTGTCCGGGACCGGCGTGCTGATCTACCTGCTCCTCCATCACCTGAATCCGTCATGATTCCACGGGATTGAGTCGTGTTTCGGACCTTGTCTCCGGCGGCGCGGGCTGCTACCTCCCGTCGGCACCGTGACGGGCATCGGCGCGTTCGCAGCTCCTCCTCGCGGGCTGCATCACCTCATGGCCGCCTCGCCCCGCGAGCCCGCTTGCGGGGGGTGGGCGGCGGGATCGGGGACCCGACCAAGCATGGGAGCGACGTTCTCGAGAACTCTCGGAGCCGCGCTGGCGCTCGCAGCCCTGGCCGCGGCGCCGGTGCAGGCGGAGGGGCCGGACGGCGCGGAGCTCTTCCAGCTCTGCGCCCAGTGCCACGGCGCGGACGCGGGCGGCCGCGAGCTCTTCCTGGCACCGAACCTGACCGGCCTTCCCGAGTGGTACCTGCTCGGCCAGCTCCGCAACTTCCACGCTGGCCTGCGCGGGATGCACCCCGACGACACCCCGGGCCTGCGCATGTTCGCGATGGCGAGGAGCTTCGCCGGCGCGCTCGCGGACGCCGAGATGCAGGCGGTGGTCGCCTACATCGCGAAGCTCCCGGTCGCGGTGCCGGAGCCGACCTTCACCGACGGCGATCCCGCCAAGGGCGCCGCCTTCTACCAGGTCTGCACCGCCTGCCACGGCGCGGACGGGAAGGGCAACCAGGCGCTCAACGCGCCGCCCCTGACCGCGGAGAGCGACTGGTACCTGCTCTCGTCGCTCGAGCGCTACAAGTCCGGCGTCCGCAGCAGCGATCCGCGCAACGCCAACGCCCAGCTCATGCGCGGCATGGCGGCGACGCTGCCCGACGAGCAGGCGATGAAGGACGTGATCGCGTACATCCGGTCGCTCGGCGCCGCGCAGGCGTCCGCGCAGCCCGCACCCTGAGGCGGAGATGGCGAAGCAATACGCACCCGAGGACCTGGCCTTCCGGACCTTCCTGATCACCTCCGCCCTGATCGGCGCCTTCGTCGCCTTCGTCTTCCTCTTCGTCCTCTGAGGAGTCCGGCATGATCGAGCGCCTCCTGCCCGCCGCCTCCACCTCCGCGACCGAGATCGACTTCCTGTTCTCGCTGATCTTCTGGCTGGTGGGATTCTGGTTCGTCCTCTCGGAGGCCATCTTCTTCGGGCTGATCCTGCGCTTCCGCAAGCGGGAGGGCCGCAAGGCGCAGTACGTGACCGGCGAGCTCCAGAGCGAGAAGCGCTGGATCACGGTCCCGCACCTGCTGGTGCTCGTCTGCGACGTCTTCATCGTCTTCTTCGCGGTGCGGGCCTGGCACCAGGTGAAGCAGGACCTGCCCACGGCGCCCACCCAGCAGGTGGTGCGCGTGGAGGGGGCGCAGTGGGCGTGGATCTTCACGCACCCCGGGCCGGACGGGAAGCTCGACAGCGCCGACGACATCCGCAAGGTCAACGAGCTGCACGTCGAGGTGGACCGGCTCTACCACTTCCAGCTCACCTCCCGGGACGTCCTGCACAGCTTCTCGGTCCCGGTGTTCCGGCTCAAGCAGGACGCGATCCCGGGCCGCGTGATCACGGGCTGGTTCCAGCCCACGAAGACCGGCGAGCACGACGTCCAGTGCGCCGAGATCTGCGGCATCGGCCACGGGCTGATGCCGGCGCGCATCCACATCGAGACCTCCGAGCAGCACGCCGCCTGGATCGCGGCGAACTCGACGGTGTCCGTCGCCGCCGTCGCGGGCCGCTGAGCGAGACGAGGAGCCGAGATGGCCGAGACGATCCCCGTCGGACATGCACCCGAGCACGCGCACGAGCACCACGAGCCCGGCTTCGTCGCGAAGTACCTGTGGTCGACCGACCACAAGATGATCGCCATGCAGTACCTCTTCACCGGCTCGGCGATGGCGCTGCTCGGCGGCTTCTTCGCCTACGTGTTCCGCAGCCAGCTCGCCTTCCCCGGCATGTCGGTCCCCGGCTTCGGGCTGGTGTCGCCCAACGAGTACAACGCGCTGATCACCAACCACGGCGCGATCATGATCTTCTGGTTCGCGATGCCGGTGCTGATCGCGGCGTTCGGGAACTTCCTGATCCCGCTGATGATCGGCGCCGACGACATGGCGTTCCCGAAGATCAACCGGCTCTCGTACCAGATCTTCCTGCTCTCGGTGCTGGTGCTCTTCGTGTCGTTCTTCGTGGAGGGCGGGGCCTTCGGCGGCGCCTGGACGATGTATCCGCCGCTCTCGGCGACGGCCGAGTACAACCAGACCCCGCTCGGCACCACGCTCTTCGTGACGGCGGTGGCGCTCGAGTTCGTGGCCTTCCTGATGGGCGGCATCAATTTCGTCGTGACCGCCATGAACTCGCGCGCGCCCGGCATGCGCATGTACGACATCCCGATCGTGGTCTGGATGATCGTGCTGGCCAGCATCATCTTCATGGCCTCGGTGGGCCCGCTGGTCGCCGGTGCCGTGATGCTGCTCTTCGACCACAACCTGGGCACCGCCTTCTTCGACCCGAAGCGCGGCGGCGACCCGGTCCTCTGGCAGCACCTGTTCTGGTTCTTCGGGCACCCCGAGGTCTACGTGGTGCTGCTGCCGGCGGTCGGGATCGTGGCGGAGATCATCACGGTCTTCGCGCGCAAGAAGCTCTTCGCCTACAAGACCGTGCTCTACACCGCGTTCGGAACCGGCGTGCTGTCCTTCACCGTGTGGGCGCACCACCAGTTCATCGCCGGCATCGACCCGCGGATGGCGAACGTCTTCACGATCACCACGCTGCTGATCTCGGTGCCCGTTGCCGAGATGATGTTCGTCTACATCGCGACGCTCTACGGCGGCTCGATCACCCTCGAGACGCCGATGCTCTGGGCGCTCTCCTTCATCGCCACCTTCCTGATCGGCGGCGTGACCGGCATCTTCCTGGGCGCCAGCGGCACGGACATCTACCTGCACGACACCTACTTCGTACTGGCCCACTTCCACTACACCTTCGTGCCGATCGCCGTCATCGGGACCTTCGCGGGCGTCACCTTCTGGTTCCCGAAGATGTTCGGGCGCATGCTCGACGACCGGCTCGGGAAGATCCACTTCTGGGGGACCGTGATCCCCTTCAACCTGATCTTCATCCCGCTCTTCGTGCTGGGCGTAGCCGGCGAGCACCGCCGGATCTG
The DNA here is from genome assembly GCA_035063765.1 of Deltaproteobacteria bacterium. Taxonomy (NCBI): domain Bacteria; kingdom Pseudomonadati; phylum Myxococcota; class Myxococcia; species Deltaproteobacteria bacterium. The sequence goes on along the minus strand of JAPSFT010000036.1, from coordinate 6,533 downwards.
GGACTTCACGCAGTTCCCGGAGCTGTCGGCGCCGTGGATGCGCGACCTCGACAAGCTCGCGACGCTGTCGCTGTGGGTGATGCTCTCCTTCCAGATCGTGTTCCTCGTCAACTTCTTCTGGAGCCTGCGCCGCGGCCCCAAGGCGCCGAAGAACCCGTGGGCGTCCAATACCCTCGAGTGGACGGCGGACTCGCCCCCGCCGCACGGCAACTGGAAGGAGCTGCCGACCGTGTACCGTGGCCCCTACGAGTACAGCGTGCCCGGTCGCGAGCAGGACTACTGGCCGCAGAACGTGCCGAACTGACGACCCCATCGAGCCGAGAGGAGCCGGATGTCGTCCGCCCGCCCGATCGCCACCACCCGCAGCGCCGCCGGGATGCCCACCGGGCGGCTCGCCGTCTGGTGGGTCATCGCCTCGGAGATCGTGATCTTCGGGGGCATCATCGCCTCCTACGTGATGTACCGCCTCGCGCACGACGCGTTCGCGGAGTCGGCCGCCCACACCGCGACGTGGATCGGTGCCACCAACACCTTCATCCTGCTGACCTCGAGCCTGTTTGCGGTGCTGGGGCACAAGGCGGCGGAACACGGCGACGGGCCGAAGGCGGCGCGCATGCTCCACCTGACCGCGCTCGGCGGCCTGTGCTTCCTGCTGCTCAAGAGCTACGAGTGGACGATGGAGATCACGCACGGGTTCACCATCACCGCGAGCACCTTCTGGTCGTTCTACTACACCGCCGCCGGCCTGCACGCGCTGCACGTGGCCGTGGGCATCCTGATCATGCTGATCGTGGCCCAGACGGCGAAGCGGAACCTCGAGCTCCACCGCGTGGAGCTGATCGGGCTCTACTGGCACTTCGTCGACATCGTCTGGATCTTCCTCTTCCCTCTCCTCTACATCGCGAAATGAGACCATGGCCTCGCAACACGCGCACCACCCGACGCCCCACGACGAGAACCCGGCCTACGAGGCTCCCCATCACCATCCGAACTACGTCCGGATCTGGGCGATCCTCCTGGTCCTGCTCGCGATCAGCGTGCTCGGCCCGATGCTCGGCCATCCGCTCGTCACGCTGTTCACCGCGTTCGGGATCGCGGTCGTGAAGGCGTTCCTGGTCGCGAAGAACTTCATGCACGTGAACCTGGCCCCGCGCTTCGTGGGGTACCTGATGGCGACCTGCCTGCTGTTCATGCTGCTCTTCTTCGCCGGAACCGCCCCCGACGTGATGGAGCTCGAGGGCCTCGGCTGGGAGAAGCCCGGCTGGAAGGCGTCGAACGCCTCGTTCGACGCCGGCGAGCACGGGGACGCCCAGCACTAGCGAGGCGAAGACACCATGAGCTCGTCGAGCTACGGCCGCATCCGCGTCGTCGCCGAGCAGCGGCGCGAGCCCCTCGTCCCGAGCGGGGTCATGGGCATGCTCATCTTCGTGTTCACGGAGGTGATGCTCTTCGCCGGCCTGATCAGCGCCTTCACGATCGTCCGCAGCTCCGCCGTGGTCTGGCCGCCGCCCGGCCAGCCGCGATTGCCCTTCGAGGCCACCGCCTTCAACACCGCCGTCCTGCTCGCCTCGGGGGCGTCGCTCCAGTGGGCGCGCCGGCGCTTCGACCGCAGCCGCGCCTCGGCGCGCACCCCGCTCGCCCTCGCGATCGCGCTCGGGGCGTTCTTCGTCGTGGTGCAGGGCGCCGAGTGGGTCGCGATGATCGGGCAGGGCCTGACGCTCCGCTCGAGCACGCTCGGCAGCTTCTTCTACCTGATCGTCGGCGTGCACGCGCTGCACGCGCTCGCGGCGCTCGTGCTGCTCGGGGTGACCTTCCGGCGCCTCCAGCGCGGCTGGCTCGCGTCGACCCAGCTCGGCACCGCCGAGGTGCTCTGGTACTTCGTGGTCCTGGTCTGGCCCGTGCTGTGGCTGGTGGTCTACCGGTGAGCGCGCGGGCCGCCGCCCTCGCCGTGTCCGCCAGCCTGGGGGCGGCGCTGCTGGCACCCGGCGCGGCCCGGGCGTGTGCCGTCTGCGCCGGTCAGGACTCCGCGGCGGTGAGCTGGGCGCTGCTCAAGGGGAGCGCCCTGCTGTCGCTCACCCCGCTCGCGATGGTCGGCCTCGGCGTCTGGATCCTGCGGCGGCGCGCCCGCCGGCTCGCGGCGGCCCGTCCCGAAGGCGGGCAGGGGCACGCGCCGCCGGCCCCTGCCGCGGGTCCCTCGTAGCCCGTCTCCGTCGCGCTACGGGCCGGCGACTCGCACCTTCGCGAGGGCGGAGAGCAGGGCGGTCAGGAAGCGTTCGTTGGTCGCCACCTCGATCACGGCGATCCCGACGAACTGTACGCCGATGCAGACCAGCAGGAAGCCCATGATGCGGGTCAGCGCGTCGATCCCCTGCGCGCCGAGGAAGCGCTGCACGGCGTCCGCGCTACGCAGCACCGCCCAGGACACGGCGATCACGACGACGATGCCCGTCGCGATCGCCAGGTGGTCCGCCACCGAGCCGGCGCCTGCCGCCATGCCGATCGTGACCGCGATCGAGCCCGGCCCGCTCAGCATCGGCACCGCGAGCGGGGTGAAGGCCACGTCGAGGCGCGGGGGCGCGGCGTCCGGCGCCGCGTCGCCCCCACCCGGAGCGAGCATGGCGAAGCCGACCCGCGCGACGATCAGGCCGCCGGCGAGCCGGAGCGCCGGGATCGAGATGCCGAAGAAGCGCATGATCAGGGCGCCCGCGAACAGGAACACGAGCAGGACGGCGGTCGCGTAGAGGCAGGCGAGCGCCGCCTGGCGCCGGCGGTCGGGCTCGGAGAGGCGCGCGGTGATCGCGAGGAACACCGCCGCCGTGCTGAAGGGGTTCACGATCGGGAGCAGGCCCGCGAAGGTCGCGAGCACCGTCGTGAGCCAGTCGCCGGACACCGGCCGACTCTACACGACCCGCTCTCCACCACCACCCCTACACCACGAGGTTCACGAGGCGTCCCGGCACCACGATCACCTTGCGCGGCTCCTTGCCTTCCAGGTGGCGGCGGACGTTCTCCGACGCCAGCGCGGCGGCGCGTACGGCCGCCTCGTCGGCGCCCGCCGGCACCGTGATCTCGTCGCGGCGCTTGCCGTTGACCTGCACGGCGAGCGTGATCGTGGCCGCACGCAGCAGGGCCGGGTCCGCCGCCGGCCAGGGCGCGTAGGCGATCGACCCGGCGTGGCCGAGCCGCTCCCAGAGCTCCTCGGCGAGGTGCGGCGCGAGGGGGGCCAGCAGCTTCAGCAGCGTCTCCACCGACTCGCGGCCGAGCGGGGCCTCCTTGGCGCCGTCGCGCACGAAGGTCATGAGCTTCGCGATCGCGGTGTTGAAGCGCAGCGCCTCGAAGTCCTCACCGACGCCCTGCACGGTCTCGGCGAGCAGCCGGCGCTGGGACTCGGGGGCGCCTTCGGGAAGCGGGCGCAGGGCCTCGGGGCCGCCGCCCTCGGCGTCGCCCTCCTCGACGACGAGGCGCCAGACGCGCTGGAGGAAGCGGTGGACGCCCAGGATGCCCTCCGTGCTCCAGGGCGCCTCCTTGTCGAGCGGGCCCAGGAACATCTCGTAGAGGCGCATCGAGTCGGCACCGTACTGCTCGACGACCGCGTCCGGGTTCACGACGTTGCCGCGGCTCTTCGACATCTTCTCGAGGACTTCCTCGAGCTCGAGGCCGAGCGTCGGGTGGAAGGCGCGGCCGTCGGCGATCCGCACGGTTTCGGGGCCGAGCCAGCGCGCCTTCAGCTCGCGGCCGTCGTCCGAGGCGACGGTCTTCTCGCCGAGGACGCGCACGTCGCGGGCGGCGTAGACGCGCGGGGTCGCGGTCGGGTCGTCGCCGAGGTTGTCGTCGTACCAGCGATAGCTGGCGCCCAGGATCATGCCCTGGTTCACGAGCTTGCGGAACGGCTCCCTGGTGCTCACCAGGCCGAGGTCGAAGAGCACCTTGTGCCAGAAGCGCGAGTAGAGCAGGTGCAGGACCGCGTGCTCGGCGCCCCCCACGTAGAGGTCGACCGGCATCCAGTAGCGCTCGGCCTCGGGCGACCAGGGTGCGGTCTCGTTGCGCGGGTCGACGAAGCGCAGGAAGTACCAGCAGCTCCCCGCCCACTGCGGCATGGTGTTGCGGTCGCGGCGCGCCGGCCGGCCGGTCTCGGGGTCGACGGTCTCGATCCAGTCGGGCGCGCGCTCGAGGGGGGTGCGCTGGTCGCCGGAGGGCCGGAAGTCCTCGAGCTCGGGCAGCAGGAGCGGCAGCTCGGCCTCGGGCACGAGCTTCACCGTTCCGTCGTCCAGGTGCAGCACCGGGAACGGCTCGCCCCAGTAGCGCTGCCGGCTGAAGAGCCAGTCGCGCAGCTTGTAGGTCACGCGACCCGCGCCGTGCCCCTCGCGCTCGAGCCACTCGATCATGCGCCGCTTCGCCTGCGGCGTCGGCAGGCCGTCGAGGAAGCCGGAGGCGGTGGCGACGCCCTCGTCCACCGCCGGCAGCTCGTGCCCCGGGACGTCCACCACCTTCCGGATCGGCAGCCCGAAGCGGCTCGCGAACTCGAAGTCGCGCTCGTCGTGGCCGGGGACGGCCATGATGGCGCCGGTGCCGTAGCCGGCGAGCACGTAGTCGGCGATCCAGATCGGGATGCGCTCGCCGTTCACCGGGTTGAGCGCCGAGGCGCCGGTCGCGACGCCGGTCTTGGTCCGGGCCTCCGTCATCCGCGCGCGCTCGCTGCGCCGGCGCGCCGCCTCGACGTAGGCGGCGACGGCGGCGCGCTCCTCCGGCGCCGTGATCGCCTCGACCAGGGGGTGCTCGGGCGCGAGCACCATGTAGGTCGCGCCGAAGAGCGTGTCGGGGCGCGTCGTGAAGACCTCGATCGCGAGCGCCGGGTGGCCGGCCACCGGGAAGCGCACCTGGGCGCCCTCGCTGCGGCCGATCCAGTCGCGCTGCATCTTCTTGATCGGCTCGGGCCAGTCGAGCTCGTCGAGGTCCTCGAGCAGGCGGTCGGCGTAGGCGGTGATGCGCAGCATCCACTGCTTCATCGCCACGCGCACGACCGGGTGGCCGCCGCGCTCGCTCCGGCCGTCGATCACCTCCTCGTTGGCCAGCACCGTACCGAGGGCGGGGCACCAGTTGACCGGCACCTCGGCCTGGTAGGCGAGCCCGCGCTCGTGGAGCTTCTGGAAGATCCACTGGGTCCAGCGCACGTAGCCCGGGTCCGTGGTGTCGATCTCGCGCGACCAGTCGTAGGAGAGGCCGAGCGCCTGGATCTGGCGCTTGAAGGTCTCGATGTTGCGGCGCGTCGTCTCGCGGGGGTGAACCCCCGTCTCGACCGCGTACTGCTCGGCCGGCAGGCCGAAGGCGTCCCAGCCCATCGGGTGCAGAACGTTCCGGCCGCGCATCCGCTGGTAGCGGGCCACGACGTCGGTCGCGATGTAGCCCTTGGGGTGGCCTACGTGGAGACCCGCGCCCGACGGATAGGGGAACATGTCGAGCACGTAGTACTTGGGCCGCGAGGGGTCGATCTCGGCCCGGAAGGTCTTCTGCTCGCGCCAGATCGCCTGCCAGCGGGCCTCGATGCGCCGGGGTTCGTAGGGCATGGCGGCACACGATAGCGCTAGGCTGCCGGCGCCAGCCCTCGGGAGCCAGACCGTGAGCGAGATGCCCGCCTCCGACCGGCCGCCGCAGGCGCGCCGCAAGGGCGACCCGCCCTCCGCGCGCTGGGCCGAGATCTTCGTCGTGTCGGATGGCACCGGCGAGACGGCTGCCGACAACGTGCGGGCGGCGATGCTCCAGTTCCAGAGCCGCTGGCGCATGCGCAAGTACGGCGACGTGCGCAGTGCGGCGCAGGCCCGCGTGGTGATCCAGGAGGCTGCGGCCGCCAACGCGCTGGTGGTCTTCACGCTCGTGAACCGCGAGGCGGCCCAGGCGCTGCGCGACCACGGCGCGCGCGAGGGCGTGCCGACCGTGGATCTCCTCGGCCCCCTGATCGCCAACATCGCCGCGCACCTGCGCCTGGAGCCGCGTCTCGAGCCCGGCCTCCTGCACGGCTTCTCCGACGACTATTTCCGGCGCATCGAGGCCGTCGAGTTCGCCGTCCGCCACGACGACGGGGCCAACCTGCACACCCTCCACCAGGCCGACGTCGTGCTGGTCGGCCCCTCCCGCACCTCGAAGACCCCCCTCTCGATGTACCTCGCCCAGCGCGGGATCAAGGCCGGCAACGTGCCGCTGATCCCGGAGCTCGACCCGCCCCGCGAGCTGCTCGAGCTGGCGCCGCGCAAGGTCTTCGGGCTGCTCGCCGACGCGGATCGCCTGGTCACGATCCGGCGCGCGCGGGTCCGCGGGCTCGGCGCCGGCAGCTCGCTCGACTACGCCGAGCCCGCCACGGTGGAACGCGAGCTGGTCGCCGCCCGCCGGCTCTTCCTCCAGCGCGGATGGCGCGTGATCGACATCACCGGCCGCGCCGTCGAGGAGACCGCCTCCCGGATCCTCGAGCTCCACCACGGCGGCTGGGCGGTCGGGGCCGACTGAGAAGCGGGGGGGGGGCCGGCCCGGGGGGCCCCGCC
>JAPSFT010000035.1 GCA_035063765.1 Deltaproteobacteria bacterium | reverse complement strand
CCGCCGCCGAGCCGGCGAGGCCGCCGCCCACCACGACCGCCCTCACGAGGGCTCCTCCCCGCCGCCGGGCCCGGCGCGCCAGCGGGCGAGCGTCCGGCGCGTCGCCGGATCCGGTGCCGGATCCGGCGGCGGGGCCGGCGCGCTGCGGGCCGCGGCGCGCACGGGAGCGCGTGCGCTCCGGGCCCCTGCCTGGAAGCCACGCGCGGCGAGATGCGCGTGGCGATGGATCTCCATGGCCGCGAGCTGGCGCCCCGCGAGCACCGGCATGCCGGCGCGCCAGCGCTCGGCCGCGAAGGCGGCGACCTCCGCAGCCCTCCGCTCCGCCGGCCAGTCGAGCGCCTCGGCGAGGAGGTCCGCGGCGGGCGCCGCGCAGGCCGCCCCCTGGCACGCGCCGACCCCGAGGCGCACCCGCAGCGCGCAGTCGCCGAGGGTGCGGATCCCTTCGTGCCGGGCGGCGTAGAGGAGCTCCGCGTCGAGCACGGGCTCGCAGAGGCACACCGGCCGCGGCGGCACTCCCGAGGCGGGCGCCCAGGGCGCCAGCACCTCCTCGGCGCGCGTGCCGTGCCGGAAGGCGAGCCGCAGCACGGCGGCCGGCGGCGTGCGGAAGCGCGCGGCCACCGCGCGCACGTCGAGGGTGCCGTCCCCGCCCGGGAGCGGCGTCGTCGCGCTGCGGCAGGGCTCGCGCACGCCGAGCGCCGCGCACAGCCGGTCGCTCGCGTCCTCGGCCATCAGGCGATAGGCGGCGAGCTTGCCGCCCAGGATCGAGAAGAAGCCCGGGGCCCCGGCGCCCGCGTGGTCCACGACGGCGTAGTCGCGCGAGAGCTCGTCCTCGTAGCAGCCGAAACCGTAGAGGGTCGGGCGCACGCCCTGGAGGGTGTGGATCACGCGATGGGCGCGGATGCCCGGGATCGAGCGCTCCATCGCCTGGAGCACGTACTCGACCTCGTCCTCGCCGACCTCGATCCGGTCGAGATCGCCGTAGAAGTCGTCGTCGGTGGTGCCCGCCAGGCTGTTCTGCTCGTGCGGGAAGGTGAAGAGATCGCGGCCGTCGACGCCGCGCGCGTAGATCGCGAGCTGCGAGACGCGGCGCTCGAAGACCAGGTGGATGCCCTTGGCCGGGCGCAGCCGCACCTCGACCCCCGCGAGCCTCGCGACCTTCGGCGCCCAGGGCCCCGTGGCGTTCATCACGAGCTCGGCCTCGATCCGCCAGGCGTCGCCCGAGAGCCGGTCGCGGACGCGGGCGCCCGTCACGCGGGCGCCCTCGCGCAGGAGCTCGACGGCCTCGACGTGGGTCCACAGGTGGGCGCCGCGCGCGGCGGCGTCGAGGGCGTTGGCGGCCGTGAGGCGCGCGGCGTCGACGCCCCACTCGTCGAGCGTGAAGGCGCAGTCGAGGCGCGGCGAGAGGGCAGGCTCGAGGCGCAGCGCCTCGGCCCGCGAGAGCCGCGTGTGGGGGCGCCCGTTCTTGAAGGGCTGGTAGCGGTCGTACATCTCGAGGCCGACCTCGACGAGCTCGGGCCCGATCGGGTCCTCGGCGAAGACCGGCATCACGAAGGGGATCCGGAACACCAGGTGCGGCGCGATGCGCTGGATCGCGCCCGAGTCGACGCACGAGTGCCGCGTGACCTCGGGATCCTTCTGGAGGTAGCGGAGCCCGCCGTGGATCATCCCCGACGACGCCCACGAGGTGCCGGAGCCGAGCTCGCGCCGCTCGACGAGGGCGCAGGAGACGCCGCGCAGGGCAAGGTCGCGCGCGATGCCGGCGCCGTTGATGCCGCCGCCGATCACGAGCACCTGGACGCGCAGGCTGCGCTCCACGCCGCTCAGCGGCCCCGCTTCGGACCCGTTGGGCTCGGCGCGGCCCCACCGGCGGCGCCCGCCGGCGGCGCGATCCGCAGCGCCAGCTCGTCGAGCTGCGCCGGCTCCACCGTCGAGGGCGCGCCCATCAGGAGATCCTGCCCGCGCTGGGTCTTCGGGAAGGCGATCACGTCGCGCAGGCTCTCGGCGCCCGCCAGGAGCATCGCCATCCGGTCGAGGCCGAAGGCGAAGCCGCCGTGGGGCGGCGCGCCGGCGTCGAGCGCGTTCAGCAGGAAGCCGAAGCGCGCCTCCATCTCGTCCTTCGAGTAGCCGAGCAGCTCGAAGATGCGCCGCTGCACGTCGCTGCGATGGTTGCGCAGGCTCCCGGAGCCGAGCTCGAGCCCGTTCACGACGACGTCGTAGTGGCTGCCGCGCACGCGCTCGGGGTCGCTCTCGAGCAGCGCCAGGTCCTCGTCCGCCGGCGCCACGAAGGGCATGTGCATGAAGGTGAGCTGGCCGTCCTCGCCGCGCTCGAAGACCGGGAAGCCCAGCACGAGGAGCGGCGCCCAGGCGCGCTCGTCCACGCGCCCGAGCTGGCGGCCCAGGTCGGTGCGCAGGCGGCCCAGGATCGCGTTGGCCTTCGCGAACTCGTCGGCCGCGAAGAAGAGCACGCTGCCCGGCCGCGCGCCCGTGCGCGCGGCGATCCCGGCGCGCTCGGACTCCGAGAGGAACTTCGCGATCGGCGACTGCCACGAGCCGTCCGCCACGACCCGCACCCAGGCCAGGCCCTTGCCGCCGAGCTCCTTCTTCACGAAGGCCTCGAGCCGGTCGATCTCGCCGCGGGTCAGCGCGTCGGCGTCGTGCACGGGCAGGCACTTCACGATCCCGCCCTTGTCGACGGCCTGGCGGAAGGCGCGGAACTCCGAGGCGCGGAACAGGTCGCTGAGCTCCACGAGCTCGAGCCGCACGCGCACGTCCGGCTTGTCGGAGCCGTAGCGGGCCATCGCCTCCTGGTAGGAGAGGCGCGGGAAGGGGCGCGGCAGCTCGATCCCGCCCGCCTCCTGCCAGGCCCGGCAGGTGAGCTCCTCGAGCACCGCGAGCACCTCCTCGACACCGACGAAGGACATCTCGAGGTCGATCTGGGTGAACTCGAGCTGGCGGTCGGCGCGCAGGTCCTCGTCGCGGAAGCAGCGTGCGATCTGGAAGTAGCGGTCGAAGCCCGCAATCATGAAGAGCTGCTTCATGATCTGCGGCGACTGCGGCAGCGCGTAGAACTCGCCCGGCTGGAGCCGGCTCGGCACCAGGAAGTCGCGCGCGCCCTCGGGCGTGGCCTTGGCGAGGATCGGCGTCTCGAGCTCGAGGAAGCCCAGCTCGGTGAGCGTGCGGCGCGCCGACTGGTAGAGCGCGTGCCGCACGCGCAGGGCGCGCTGGAGCGGCGCGCGGCGCAGATCGTGGATGCGGTGGCGCAGGCGCACGGTCTCGTCCGCGCCCGGGTCGTCGTCGAGCGCGAAGGGCGGCGGCGTCGCGGTGTTCAGGATCCGCAGCTCGCGCGCCACGATCTCGAGCGCGCCCGTCGCGAGCTTCGGGTTCACCGTCTCGGGCGTGCGCCGCTCGACCACGCCGCGCACCATCGCGACGAACTCCGAGCGCAGGAGGCCCGCGCGCGCGTGCGAGGCGGTGTCCACCTCGGGCCGGAACACCGCCTGCACCCGGCCCTCGCGGTCGCGCAGGTCGACGAAGAGCACGCCGCCGTGGTCGCGGCAGCCGTGCACCCAGCCGGCCACCACCACCTCGCGCCCGACCAGATCCTCCGTCACCGCGCCGCAGGCGTGCGTGCGGCGCAGCCCGAGCATCGGGTCGAGGGCGACGTCGGCGCGGCCCCCGGGCGCGGGGCTCTCGGGCTGGCTCATGGCGGCCTCGGAGGCAGGAAAGGATGCGACGGAGCGGTGGGTTAGCAGCCGCTCCGGCGACGGTCAAACGGGTCGCGGCGCGCGCGGCGGCCGCCCGCGCACCGCTCACAGCTCCGAGGCGGAGCAGACCCGGTCGCGGCCGAGCGACTTCGCGCGGTACATCGCCTTGTCGGCGACGTCGAGGAGCGTCTCGGGCGTGGTGCCGTGTGCGGGGTAGGCGGCGACGCCGACGCTCACCGAGACGCGCAGCCCGTCGCGCCCGCGCGCCTCGAAGCGGCTGCCCGCCACCGCGGCGCGGATCCGCTCGGCGATCACGAGGCCTGTCTCGAGGCCGGTGTCGACGAGCAGGATCGTGAACTCGTCGCCCCCGTAGCGCGCCAGCGTATCGACCTGGCGGATGCAGCCGCCCAGCACCTCGGCCAGCCGCCGCAGGGTGCGCGAGCCGACCAGGTGCCCGTGCTGGTCGTTGACCAGCTTGAAGCGGTCGACGTCGAGGAAGAGCAGCGCGATCTGCGAGCCGTAGCGCTCGGCGCGCCGGATCTCGTGGTCGAGCGCCGTGAACAGGTAGCGGGCGTTGTAGACACCCGTGACGTCGTCGACGAAGGCGCGCTCCTTGGCCTGGTGGTAGCGCTCCGCGTTGTGCAGCGACGCCTGCGCGTGGCTCGCCACGAGCCGCGCGATCTCGAGGTCGCGCGGACGGAAGGGCGTCTCGTCCTCGGGGACCACGAGCACGCCGCCCTCGGCGCCGCGCCCGCGCACCGGCGCCACGAGCAGGCGCGCGGCGGCGAGCCCGGCGCTCTCCACGGCCTCGTGCAGGGGGCCCGCCCGCGTCAGCTCGACGCGCGCGAGCGCGTCGAGGTCGGGCGCCTTCTCGCCCGCGAGCGCCGTGCGCAAGGCGTCCACCTCGCCGTCCGAGAAGCCGCGGCAGGCGAGGTCGTCGCAGCCCATCTCGGCGGCGCGATGGAAGAGCGTGAGGCCGCGCAGGCGGCCGAGCCGCGCGAGCAGGACGTCGAGCGCGACCAGGTGGATCTCGGCCGGGTCGAGCGAGGTCGAGAGCGTGCGGCACTCCTCGACCGTCGCGAGCAGGTCGCGCAGGTGGAGGTTCTCCTGCTCGAGCCGCCGGCGCTCGAGGGTGCGCCGCACGACGAGCGCCAGCTCGCCCGCGCGCAGGGGCTTGCTCAGGTAGTCGAGCGCGCCGAGCCGCAGCGCCTCGACGGCGCTGTCGAGGCTGGCGTGGGCGGTGATCAGGATCGCGTCGGTGCCCGGGTGGTCGCTCTGCACGCGCGCGAGCAGCTCGGCGCCGGAGAGGCCCGGGAGCACGAGGTCCGTCAGCACCAGGTCGAAGCGCCCGCGGTCGAGCGCCCGGAGCGCCTCCTCGGCGCTCGCGCAGAGCTCGACCTCGGCCTGGTCGCCGACCGCCTCGCGCGCGAGCTCGCGGTCGACGCGGGTGTCGTCCACGACCAGCACGCGCGGGCGCGCCCGCTCGCCCAGGGCCGCCGGCCCCGGGTCCGGCCGCACCCCCGGCGTCTCCGGCCCCGCAGGCCTCGGCTCCGGCGCCTCCGCGCCCGTGGGTTTCGGATGCGACGGTTCCGCCACGACACCCCCGCCCCGCCCCTCGATCCCCTCCGCGGAGCGCGGCCCGGCTGGCTCGGTCATCGGCGACCCTGGGAATCCCCTTGAGGCCCCAGGGGAACGCCAGGGTACGCCTCGGGTAGCATGGCGGCCATGGTGGACTTCGCCGGGGCGGCCCGGGCGCAGCGCGAGCGGGCGGCCGCCTTCCGCTGGGAGCTGCCCGAGCGCTTCAACTTCGGGCGCGACGTGGTGGACCGCTTCGCGGCCGACCCGGGGCGCCCCGCCCTGCTCTGGCGCGACGCCCTGGGCGCCGAGCGCCGCCTCTCCTACGCCGACGTGGCCCGTGCCAGCCACCGCGTGGCCCACGTCCTGCGCGCCCGCGGCATCGGCCCCGGCGATCCCGTGCTGATCCTGCTCCCGCGGGTTCCCGAGTGGCACGTGGCGATGGTGGGCGTACTCGAGGCCGGCGCGCTCGCCGTCCCCTGCTCGACCATGCTGCGCCCGAAGGACCTCGCCTATCGCGCCGGGCACAGCCAGGCGCGCGCGCTGCTCGCCGCCGCCGAGCAGGTGCCGGTCGTCGAGGCGGCCCGCGCCGAGCTCCCGAGCATCCGGCACTTATTCGTGTCGGGCGGCAGCGGCCCACCGGCGCCCGGCTGGGAGGCCTGGGGTGCGGCCTGCGCCGCCGCACCCGACGACGCCGGCGCGCAGGCCGACACCGCCGCCGCCGATCCCGCCCTCGTCTACTACACCTCGGGCACCACCGGGCCGCCGAAGGCGGTGCTCCACACCCACGCCTGGACCTGGGCGCAGCGCTACACGGCGAGCGAGTGGCTCGGCCTGCGCGGCGACGACCGGCTCTGGACCACCAGCGACACGGGCTGGGCCAAGGCGGCCTACTCGGTGCTCTTCGGACCCTGGAGCGTGGGCGCCGAGGTGTTCCTCTACCACGGCCGCTTCGAGCCGCGCCGCGAGCTCGAGCTGCTCGCGGAGGTGGCGCCGCAGGTCTTCTGCGCGCCGCCCACCGAGTTCCGCCTGCTCGTGAAGGAGGACCTCTCGCGCTTCACCTTCCCGCGCCTGCGCGAGGTGGTGTCGGCCGGCGAGCCGCTCAACCCCGAGGTGATCCGCGCCTGGCGCGAGGCGACCGGGCACGGGATCCGCGACGGCTACGGGCAGACCGAGACGATCCTCCTGGTCGGCAACTTCCCGGGCGTGCCGATCAAGCCCGGCGCGATGGGCCTGCCGATGCCCGGCCATCGCGTCGAGGTGATCGACGAGGAGGGCGCGCCGCTCCCGCCCGGCGAGGTCGGGGACCTCGCGCTCCACGGCGCGCCGCCGAGCCTGTTCCGCGGCTACTGGAAGGACGAGGCGGCCACCCGCCGCTGCCGGCGCGGCCCCTGGTACCTGACCGGCGACCGCGCCCGGCGCGACGAGGACGGCTGGCTGTGGTTCGTGGGCCGCGCCGACGACGTCATCATCTCGGCCGGCTACCGGATCGGGCCCTTCGAGGTGGAGAGCGCGCTGCTCGAGCACCCGGCCGTCCTCGAGGCCGCCGTGGTGGCGGCGCCCGACCCCGACCGCGGCTCGATCGTGAAGGCCTTCGTCGTGCTGCGGCCGGGCGTCCCCGGCGACCCTGCACTCGCGCGCGCGCTCCAGGAGCACGTGAAGCGCGTGACCGCGCCCTACAAGTACCCGCGCGCGATCGCCTTCGTGGCCGAGCTGCCGAAGACCGTGAGCGGCAAGATCCGCCGCGTCGAGCTGCGCCTGCAGGACGCCGCCGGCGCCGCGCCACGGACCGGAGACGAGCCGAGCCCCTGAGGCCGCGAGCGCGCCGGCCGCCCGCCGAGCTCAGCCTCCCGCGGCGGCCCGGTGACCCGCCGGCGGCAGCACGCGATCCCAGCTGACGCCCGCGTCGACCGTGTGCAGCACGTTGCCACGCTCGCCCACGATGAAGCCGTTCTTGCCGTCGGGGGCGAACCAGATGTCGCGCATGAAGGTGAAGATGTTCGGGAAGCCGCTCTGCGGGACCGACCAGGTGTCCCCGCCGTCCGTCGAGACCCGCACGAAGCCCTTCTCGCCCACCGCGATGACACGGCCCGCCAGCGGGTAGACCGAGAAGATCGCCTGCTTGAGCCCGGTGTCCCGGTACGCCCAGTTGCGCCCGCCGTCCTTCGACACGAGCACCACGCCGCCCAGGCCCGCGATGAAGCCGTCGTTCTCGTTGGCGAAGCGCACCGTGAACAGATACGGGTTCTGCGAGATGCTGACGTCGATGCCGGGCTTCTCCTGGGTACGGCCCTGGAGGTAGCGGTTCAGGAACTCGGGGTCGTCGGCGAGGAAGTCCTCGAAGTCCCAGGGCGGCGAGCCGCGCTTGCGGATGCGGTCCGAGAGGAGCCCCGCGTCCTCGAGCACCGCCGACACCGACTGGGTGCGTGCTTCGAGGATGTCGAAGAGCGGGAAGGGGTCGCTCGGCTTGCCGAACTCGGCGATCTCCTGCGGGCTCGCCATGGGCTCGATCGCGACGTTCAGGTGCGGGAGCTCGAGGATCTGCTTGGCGAAGCGACGCAGGTTCTCGCGATCGGTCTCGGTGATCTCGATCTGGTTGTAGGGAACCTCGATCGGCGCGAGCGCGATGTCCTGCTGGATCGCCGCGCGCTCCCAGGCGCGCCCGCCCGTCTCGGAGCGGAAGATGTAGCCGAACTCACCGATGATCCAGCACGACTGGCTCGGCGGGGGCCGGCAGTAGACGTTGGTGAGACCCACGTCCTCGTAGACCTTCTCGCCCTTGCGCACCTTCTCCTGCTCGGGCGGCGAGAGCCATACGAACTGCGGGTGCGTCTCGTCGATCGTGAGCGAGAAGTCCTGCCAGGTCTTGCCACCGTCGTCGGTGAAGATGCGGGTGCCCCAGTCGCCGACGGCCCACGCCGTGTTCGCGTCGAGCGCCTGCACCGAGAAGAGGTGCGTGCCCTCCTCCTGCTTGTTCGTGGTCTGCGGAGTCCAGGTGAGCCCGCCGTCCTCGGTGCGCAGGATCGTGCCCTCCTGGCCCACCACCCATCCCTTCGAGTCGTCCGCCATCGACACGCCGTAGAGGAGGTGGCGCGTGCCGGTCTCACCCTTCACGAAGCTCTTGCCGCCGTCCTGGCTGACGTACACCGTGCCCCAGTAGCCCGCCGCCACGATGTGGTCGGACGACGGGACCGAGACCGTGAACAGGTCGTCGAAGATCTGGATCTCGTCGGAATGGGTGGCCGGGTCGAAGTGCACCTCGTGGCAGCCGAGGGCGAGAAGCCCCAGCATCGAGAGCATCGCGAGCGCACCGGCGGCGCCGCGAACGGGGGACACGGACGTCATGCGAAGGCACCTCCGGCGGAGCGACTCTCGGCAACTCGCCTGGCGAACGGACCCGACTCAGTAGACTAGGGGCCGCCGCGTTGTCAAGAAAATGGATGCCTCCACGCCGACCCCCTCGCCGCTGACCCTGGATGGACGCCCGCGTGGCCGCGCCCGATTCGCGCTGCGCGCCCTCGGCGTGACGCAGGGGCTCCGGCTCGCCGGCTGCGGCGCCGCCCTGGCGCTCGGCGAGGCGGCCGGACGCTGCGGCGACCTCTTCGGCGGCGCGGCGCGGCGCGCCCGGCGCCGGGCCACGCGCCGCCACGCCGCGGCCCGGCGCCTCGCCCGCCTGCTCGGCGAGCTCAAGGGCCCGTTCGCGAAGGCCGGCCAGTTCGTCTCGCTGCGCGTGGACCTCCTCGCGCCCGAGGTGCGCGCCGCCTTCGGAAGCCTCCAGGACCAGGTGCCCCCGCTCCCCTTCGCCGAGGTGGCGGCGGTCGTCGAGGAGGAGCTCGGCGCCCCGCTCGGGGCGCTCTTCGCCCACTTCGAGCCGGCCCCGATCGGCGCGGCCTCGGTGGCGCAGGTGCACCGCGCGCGCCTGCACGGCGGGGGCGAGGTGGCCGTCAAGGTGCAGTACCCCTGGCTCGCGCACTCGCTGCCCGCCGACCTCGCCTGGACGCGGCGCCTGCTCGGCTGGCTCGGCGGCGGCGCCACCCCCGACCGCCGGCGGCTGCTCGCCGAGTTCGCCGCCGGCCTCGCCGAGGAGCTCGACTTCGTGCACGAGGCGGCGGTGGCCGGCGAGATCGCCGCCAACCTGGCGGGGGAGGCCCAGGTGGTGGTGCCCCGCGTACACCCTGCGCTGTCGGGGCGGCGCGTGCTCACCGTCGACTGGCTGCCGGTGCTGCCGATCGGCGACCGCGCGGCCCTCGAGGCGCGCGGCGTCCCGCGGCGCGAGCTCGTGGCGGTGCTCGGCCGCGCCTACGCACGCCAGGTCTTCGTGGACGGCCTCTTCCACGCCGACCCGCACCCGGGCAACCTGTTCGTGATCGACGAGCCCGACGCCGCCGTGCGCCCGCGCCTGCTCTTCGTGGACTTCGGCCTCTCGAAGCGCCTCGACCCCGCCCTGCGCCGCGAGATGCGGCTCGGGGTCCACGCGCTCCTGCGCCAGGACGTGGACGGCTTCCTGGACGGCATGGAGCGCGTCGGCATGATCGCGCCCGGCGCGCGCGAGGGCGTACGCCGCGCCGTCGAGGAGATGTTCGCGCGCATCCGCAGCGCGGGCGCCCCTCTCGGCATGGGCGGCGGCCAGGTGCTCGCGCTCAAGGACGAGGCCAAGCGCCTGCTCGGCGAGACCCCCGGCCTCCAGCTCCCGAACGACCTGCTGCTCTGGGCGAAGACCCTCTCCTACCTCTTCGCCCTCGGCGAG
Organism: Deltaproteobacteria bacterium; assembly: GCA_035063765.1. Classification (NCBI taxonomy): domain Bacteria; kingdom Pseudomonadati; phylum Myxococcota; class Myxococcia; species Deltaproteobacteria bacterium. The sequence goes on along the minus strand of JAPSFT010000035.1, from coordinate 24,650 downwards.
CAGCTCGACCCCGACGCCGACCTCATGCGCACCACCCTCCCCTACCTGCTGCGCTGGCTGGCGGAGCACGATTAGGAAACGGCGCGCGAACGCATCCGCCCGCGCGCGAAGCGCCCTCCCGACCCGCACGCAAGCCCGTGCGCCGGCGGGCGGGGACGTCCTCCGGAGCGCCTTCGAGCCGCGCCCCGAAGCCGCCCTGCGTCCTCGCCAGCTCGCCCTGCGCGCGCGGCGAGCGAAGCGGAGGAGGACGGCCCCTTGCGCCGGCGGGCGGGGACGTCCTCCGGAGCGCCTTCGAGCCGCGCCCCGAAGCCGCCCTGCGTCCTCGCCAGCTCCCCCTCCGCGCGCGGCGAGCGAAGCGGAGGAGGACGTCCCCGTGAGCCGGCGGGCGGGGACGCCCTCCGAAGCGCCTTCGAGCCGCGCCCCGAAGCCGCCCTGCGTCCTCGCCAGCTCCCCCTGCGCGCGCGGCGAGCGAAGCGGAGGAGGACGTCCCCGTGCGCCGGCGGGCGGGGACGTCCTCCGGAGCGCCTTCGAGCCGCGCCCAGAAGCCGCCCTGCGTCCTCGCCAGCTCCCCCTCCGCGCGCGGCGAGCGAAGCGGAGGAGGACGTCCCCGCCCGCCGGCGCCCTCGACCCGCCGGCGCCCTCGACCCGCCGGCGCTCTCGACCCGCCGGCGCTCTCGGCCCGCCCCGCCGCACCACGAGCCCGATCAGCGCTTCGGCCGCAGCCGCTGCCCCTGGATGCGGATGAACCCGGTGGCGTCCGCCTGGCGGTACTCCGTCTCGGAGTCCTCGAAGGTCACGGTGGACTCCGAGTAGAGCGACACCGGAGAGCGGCGTCCCGTCACCTGGACGGCGCCCTTGTAGAGCTGGAGGCGGGCTTCGCCGGTCACGTTCTGCTGGGACTGCTCGATCGCCGCGCGCAGGAAGCCCATCTCGGGCGAGAACCAGAAGCCGTTGTAGATCAGCTCCGCGAAGCGCGGAGCGAGCCGGTCGCGCTCGTGCATCACCTCGCGGTCGAGCGTGATCGACTCGACGGCGCGGTGCGCCGCGTGCAGCACCGTGCCGCCCGGGGTCTCGTAGACGCCGCGCGACTTCATCCCGACGAAGCGGTTCTCCACCAGGTCCACGCGGCCGACCCCGTGGAGCCCCGCCACCTTGTTCAGCCGGTCGAGGAGCGCCGCCGGGCCGAGCCCCTGGCCGTCGATCGAGACCGGCGTCCCGCGCTCGAAGCCGATCACCACCTCCTGCGGCTCGTCGGGCGCCTTCCGCGGCGAGCGGGTCCAGACGAACATCTCCTCGTCGGGCGCGCGCCAGGGGTCCTCGAGGACGCCCCCCTCGTAGGAGATGTGGAGCAGATTGCGGTCCATCGAGTAGGGCTTCTTCACGGTCGCGGTGACCGGGATCCCGTGCTTCTGGGCGTAGGCCATGCAGTCGGTGCGCGAGCGCAGGTCCCACTCGCGCCAGGGCGCGATCACGGTGAGCTCGGGGGCGAGCGCCCGGTAGGCCAGCTCGAAGCGCACCTGGTCGTTGCCCTTGCCGGTGGCGCCGTGCGCGACCGCGTCGCAGCCGGTCGCTTGCGCCACCTCGACCTGGTGCTTCGCGATCACCGGGCGCGCGAGCGAGGTGCCGAGCAGGTAGCTGCCCTCGTAGACGGCATTGCCGCGGATCGCCGGGTACACGAAGTCGCGCACGAACTCCTCGCGCGCGTCGCGCACCACGCAGTCGGCCGCGCCGGTGGCGCGGGCCTTCTCGGGCAGCCCCGAGAGCTCCTCCTCCTGCCCGACGTCGAGGCAGAAGGCCACGACCTCGCAGCCGTACTCCTCGAGCAGCCACTTGAGGATGACCGAGGTGTCGAGCCCTCCGCTGTAGGCGAGGCAGACGCGGCGGACCTTCGGGCGGGCGGACATGGGGGGCTCCTCCGGAGCCGCGCAGTCTAGCCCGGATTGCTGGCGAAGCCGGAACGGACGAAGGCTTCGGCGCTCGGCTGCTCGGCGCTCGCGACGCGGTCGATCGCGACGCGGGCGAGCCTCACCACGCCGACTGGACGTGCGGAGGGGTGCGAATCCTGTCGTCGGGCGTCTCGGCGATCAGCGTCTACCTCCTGGCCATGTGCCATGGCGTCAGAGCAAGCATCGGGGATCCCGGAACGGGTCCCAACCGCCGGCGCCCGCGGACCACAGGTGGAGCGCCGCGTAGGCGCGGAAGGGACGCCAGCGCTCGGCGCGCGCGAGGAGCTGCGCGGGCGTCGGGCGGCCCGCACGGGTCGCCAGCGCGCGCAGGAGCCCCGTGTCGCCGGGCGGGAAGGCATCGGGCGCGCGCAGCGCGCGCATCGCGATGTACTGCGCGGTCCACTCGCCCACCCCCCGCAGCCGCCGCAGCCGCGCGACCGCGGCCTCGAGCGACGGAGCCTCCGCGAAGAGCCCCGCGTCGGCCGCCGCCGCGGCCGCGAGCCCGGCGATCGCCGCCGCGCGCGCACGCGGCATCCCGAGCGGGGCCAGATCGGCCGCCGCGAGGCGCGCGGGCGGCGGGAAGACGAGGCCGGGCGCGGGGGCGCCTGGCGCCAGCGGCTCACCATACACCGCTGCGAGTCGTCCGGCGAGCGCCGTCGCCGCGGCGACCGTCACCTGCTGGCCCAGGATCGCCCGCACGGCCAGCTCGAAGGGATCCCAGGCGCCGGGCACGCGCAGGCCCGGGCGCGCCGCCACGAGCCGCGCGAGGAGCGGGTCCGCGGACAGGGTCGCCGCGATCGGCCCGAGCGGCGCGTCGAGGTCGAAGAGCCGGCGCAGGCGCGCGACGAGCGGCGCGCGCGGGACCGCGGCCGCGAGCCGGATCGTGGCCGCGAGCTGCCCGCCACCCGCCGCGAGCGCGACCTCGACCACGCCCGTCGCGCCCCCGGCCGCGATCGTGCGCCGGTAGCCGCGCCCGTCCACCGCCTCGACGCCCGGGATCGCCCGCGCGCCGAGGAAGCCGAGCAGGGCCGGCCAGTCGAGGGGCGGCGTGAAGCGGAGGCGGTGGCGGGTCGCGACCGGGGGCCCGGCGCCGGAGGCCATGGCGCCGAGCTTCGCACAGCGCGCGGCGGCCGTGAGCGCATGGACCTCGAGCAAGCGCCGCGCCCGCGATCGGACCGCCTCGACGGCCGACACCTCGGTCTCGAGCGCGGCGGAGAGGCCCGCGAGCACCTCGCTGCCCGCCGGCCGCCCGTCGGCAGGAGGGCGAGGCCGGCTACTCCTTCACCTGGATCTCGTAGAGCTCGTTCTCGTCGATGATGCGCTGGATCTCCTCGTCCGAGAGCGTGCCGGTGGCGTTCACCGTGATCGACTGCTCGCGGCCGGTCGCCTGGTCGCGCGCCGCGACCGAGACGATGCCGTTGGTGTCGATGTCGAAGCCGACCTCGATCTCGGGCTCGCCCTTGCGGGCCTCGCGGATGCCCGAGAGGATGAACTCGCCGAGCAGGTCGTTCTCCTCCGCCATCTCGCTCTCGCCCTGGAGCACGCGGATCTTCACGGCCGTCTGGTTGTCGCGCGTGGTCGTGAAGACGTGGGCGCGGCGCACCGGGAGCGTGGTGTTGCGCTCGATGAGGCGCGCGAAGTGCCCGCCGTAGGTGCCGATCCCGAGCGAGAGCGGCGTCACGTCGAGGAGCAGCAGGTTCTGGTCCTCGTTGAGCAGCGCCTCGGCCTGGAGGGCGGCTCCGATCGCCACCACCTCGTCGGGGTTCACGCCCTTGTGCGGGCGCTTGCCGAAGAACTCCGCCACCCGCTCCTGGACGAGCGGCATCCGCGACTGCCCGCCGACCAGGATCACCTGGTCGATCTGGCCCGACTCGAGCCCGGCGTCGGCGAGACAGAGCTTCACGGTCTCGATGGTCCGGTCGACGATCTCGCCCACCAGCCGCTCGAGCGTCTCGCGGGTCACGACCACCGACAGGTGGCGCGGGCCCTCGGCGTCGCTCGCGATGAAGGGCAGGTTCACCTCGGTCTGGGTGCTCGAGGAGAGGTCGCACTTGGCCTTCTCGGCGGCGTCCTTGAGCCGCTGCAGCGCCATCGGCTCGCCGCGCAGGTCGATCTTCTCGCTCGCCTCGAACTGCTCGAGCAGGTGGGTCACGACGCGGCGGTCGAAGTCCTCGCCGCCCAGGAAGGTGTCGCCCGCGGTGGCCAGGACCTCGAGGACGCCGTCGCCCATCTCGAGGATCGAGACGTCGAAGGTGCCGCCGCCGAGGTCGTAGACCAGCACGGTCTCGTCGGAGGGCTTGCGGCCGAAGCCGTAGGCGAGCGCGGCCGCGGTCGGCTCGTTGATGATGCGCAGCACCTCGAGGCCGGCGATCTTGCCGGCATCCTTGGTGGACTGGCGCTGGGCGTCGTTGAAGTGCGCCGGCACCGTGATCACGGCCTCGCGCACCGGCTCGCCCAGGTACTCCTGGGCCACCCGCTTCATCTCGCGCAGGATGATCGCGGCGATCTCCGGGCAGGTGAAGGTCTTGTCGCCGAGCCGGACGCGCGGGTCGCCGTTGGGCCCCTCGGTGATCTCGTACGGACACAACTCGGTGGCACGATGCACCTCGGCCGAGTCGAAGCGCCGCCCGATCAGGCGCTTCGAGGCGTAGACGGTGTTGCGCGCGTTGGTGATGGCCTGGCGCTTGGCGAGGTGTCCCACCAGGCGCTTGCCGTCGTCGGCGAGCGCGAACATCGAGGGCGTGGTCTTGTACCCGCCCGTGTTGGGGATCACGACCGGCTGGCCGTTGTCCACCACCGCCACGCACGAGTTGGTGGTGCCGAGGTCGATCCCGATCACGCGACTCATCGCTTCCCTCCCAGCCAGCGCAGGGCGCCGAGGCCCCCGCCTGCCGCGCGCAGCTCCGCGCGCGCCTCCTCGTCCTTCGGATCGAGCTGGCTCGCCAGCTCGAACTCCCGGCGCGCGTTGGCCGTGAGGCCCGCTGCCTTGTAGATCGTGCCGAGCAGCTTGTGGCCGCCGGCGTCGCGGGGCTCCTGCTCGACGGCCTCGAGCGCCCACTCCTTCGCCTGGCGCAGGTCGCCGCCGGTCTGCAGCGCGAGGCGCGCCGCGCGGCGCAGGAGGTCGACGTCGCCCGGGCGGTAGTGGAGCGCCTCCTCGAAGGCGCGCAGCGCCACCGGGTAGTCGCGCAGCTCGAGGGCGCTCTCGGCCTCCTTCACGTGCTGCTTCGCGCGCTCCTGGTGCGCCTTGCCCTGCACCTCGGCGAACTGCTCCTTGTAGACCGCGTTCCAGGGGTCGAAGGCGATCGCGAGGCGCACGCCGCCCGCCGCCTCGAGCCAGCGGCCACCGGCGTAGGCGGCCATGCCGGCCTCGAAGAGGCGCTTGGCGCGCTGGCGGCGCTCCTTGCGCACGCGCTCGGCCACCGAGAACACGTGCGGCCGGCGCGGCGGCGCAGGCTTGCCCGGCTCGGGCGCGGCGGCCGGCGTCGCGGCGGCTTCGGCCCCGGCGGCCGCCGCGGCGGGCGGCGCCATGGCGGCCAGCGACTTCTCGATCTCGGCGCGCGCCATCGGGTCCGAGAGGAGCTCGTAGGCTTCGACAATCCTCTTGAACACGCGCTCGAGCGTCGCCTGGAAGGCGCCAAGGTTCTTGCGGAAGTAGCGGTCCGGGTGGAACTCCTTCGAGAGCGCGAAGTAGGCGCGCTTGAGGGCCTTGCGGTCCGCGTCGGGGGGAACGCCCAGGATCTCGTGGTAGGGCGCGTCGAGCCGGGCCGCGAGCGCGAGCAGCCGCTCCTGCACGGCGGCCGGCAGGTCGAGCGAGGCATCGACGGCGAGCCCGGCGGCGGCCGGCGGCTCGGGCGTGCGCGCGGCCGGCGCCGGCGGCGTCCGCGCGGCGCGCCGGCCCGCCGCGCCTTCGACCACCAGCACCTGCTCGGCGAGCCAGCGCTCGAGACAGCGATCGACCTCGACCGGCGACAGGCCGCCGATCTCGCGCAGCACGCGCCAGGGCGTGCGGCCGTCGACGCGCGAGAGGAGATAGCCCTCGGCCGGTGTCAGCGGGAGCGAGGTCGGGTCCACGCCGGGCCCGAGCCGCGGGACGCGCTCGTCCGCTGCACTGCTCCTGCCCGCCAGAGCCATCGCCCCCCCAACTGCGCCCCGCAGCCATCGAGGGATGGCTGGCGTCGTTGCTCATCGGCCCGCAGGGAGGCGAAGCTGAGCCGCCGCCGTGTCGGCGGACGGGGATCCAGGATCCCCCGCGGGGCGTCAGGCTCGACCGGGGGGCGTGCGCCGCAGGAGGGCGGTGTGGACCATTCCGACTGCGACGATCGTCCAGACCGCGAACGCGATCCAGAAGAACACCAGCGAGACGGTGGCGAGCGCGGGCAGCTGCATCCGCGCGCCGGTGGCGGCGGTCGCCGCCGCGTACATCCCGAGCGGGAAGACCGCCGACCACCAGACCCCGGCGAAGTGCAGCGATCCCGCCCGCTGGTCCACCCGCCACATCTCCGCGTAGAGGAGCACCGGGATCCACAGGCTCGCGACCGCCCAGAGCAGGACCGTGGCCGCGCCCATCCCGTCCGCCAGCCCGGTGATCGCGCCGAGCGCGCGGGCGGCGTCCCGCAGATGCGCCCCGGCGAGCGCCGCGATCGCGAGGCCGCCCATCAGGATCCAGCTGTCCGGCGTCACCGCCTCGGGGCGGAAGGGAGCCGCGAGGACGCGCCAGGCGATCAGCCAGGTGACGGCGCCGTAGAGCACGAGGGCGCCCAGCCAGAGCAGGATCCCCACCCACGCCAGGGCCGGGGCGCGCGCCTGGATCGCGAGGTCGGCCGCGCTCGTCGCGAGCCCGGAGGTGGCGACGCTCGCGAGGAGCCAGGCCCCGTGCACGTGGTCGCGCAGGGCGGCGCGCGGGCGGGACCCGACGTCGCGCGCCGCGAGCGGAACCAGCACCAGCCAGGCGCCGAGGCCGAGGAGCGAGAGCCCCCACACCGCCACCGGACGGCCCTGCCAGATCACGCCCAGGACGGCGGCCGCCGCCACGAAGGTGAACATGCGCAGGGCGACGTCGGGATTTCGCGCCCCCGCGGCGATCGCCCGCCCCCGGGTCAGGAGGCGCAGGCCCAGGGCGGCGGCGAGGAGCCCGAAGCCGAGCGACGCCAGCGCGGCCAGCCCCGCGGCGATCCAGCCGTAGCGATGGTCGCCGGCCGCCACCGCGACGATGCCGGTCGCCATCACGATCGCGAAGGCGTCGGGCGGCAGCTCCGCGTCCACGGCCGCTCGCACCGCCATGCGCCGATCTTCGCGCACCCGCCGGAGCCCGCTCAGGGGCTCGAGAGCAGCCGCTCGAGGATCGCCTTCTGGGCGTGGAGGCGGTTCTCGGCCTGGTCGAAGACGATGCTGCGCGGGCCGTCGAGGACGTCGTCGGTGATCTCCTGGCCGCGGTGGGCGGGGAGGCAGTGCATCACGAAGGCCTCGGGGGCGTGGCGGAGGAGCCGGGCGTTGAGCTGGAAGGGCTCGAAGAGGGCCTGGCGCCGCTCGCTCTCGTCCTCCTGCCCCATGCTCGTCCACACGTCGGTGTAGACGAAGTGGGCGCCGCGCACGGCCTCGACGGGCTCCGGGGTCCAGATGACCCGGGCGCCGCTGCGCCGGGCCAGGGCGGCCGCGCGCTGGCGCACCAGGAGCGCGGGCTGGTGCGTCGCGGGCGTCGCGAGCCGCAGCTCGCCGCCCAGCACCGAGATCGCCTCGAGCAGCGAGTTGGCGACGTTGTTGCCGTCGCCCACGTAGGCGACCACCGCCTTCTCGAGCTCCGCGCGCTCGCTGATCGTCTGGAGGTCGGCCATCGCCTGGCAGGGATGGAGGAGGTCGGTGAGGCCGTTGATCACCGGCATCGCGGAGGCGGCGGCCAGCTCCTCGACCAGCGCGTGGTCGAAGGTCCGCGCCACGAGGCCGTGCACCCAGCGCGAGAGGTTGCGCGCCACGTCGGCCGGCGACTCGCGGGTGCCGATCCCCACCTGCTCGGGGCGCAGCAGGATCGCGTGCCCGCCGAGCTGGGTCATGCCCGCCTCGAAGGTCACGTGGGTGCGCAGCGAGGGCTTCTCGAAGTACATGGCGAGCGTGCGCCCGCGCAGGGTCTGGGGCGCCTCGCCGCGGCGGGACAGGCGTTTCAGCTCGTGGGCGCGCGCCAGGATCGCGCGCAGCTCCCCGGCGGGCCAGTCGGCAAGCGAGAGGAAGTCCTTCGGCGCGCTCATCGGGTGAGCAGCGTCCCGACGCCGCGGTCGGTGAAGATCTCGAGCAGCACGACGTGCTCGAGGCGGCCGTCGATCACGTGGGCGCGCGTCACCCCGCCCTGCACGGCGGCGAGGCAGCACTCCACCTTCGGGATCATGCCGCCGCGGATCGTGCCGCTCGCGATCTGCTCGTGGGCCTGCTCGCGCGTCAGCCGCCGGATCAGCTTGCCGTCGGCGTCGAGCACGCCCTCGACGTCGGTGAGCAGGATCAGCTTCTCGGCGCGCAGCGCCTGCGCGAGCGCGCCGGCCGCCTCGTCGGCGTTCACGTTGTAGGTGAGGCCGTCCTCACCGACCCCGATCGGGGCGACCACCGGGATGAAGCCCTTCTCGGTGACCGCCTCCACCACCGCCGGGTCGACCGTCACGACCTCGCCCACCCGCCCGATGTCGCGGCCGTCCTTCAGCCGCCGCCGCACGCGCAGGAGGCCGCCGTCGGCGCCGGTGAGCCCGAGGGCCTGGCCGCCGCCGCGCTGGATCAGCTCGACGATCTCGCGGTTCACGGTGCCGCCGAGCACCATCTCGACCACTTCCATGGTCTCGTCGTCGGTGACGCGCAGGCCGTCCACGAAGGTGGAGGTGCGCCCGAGCCGCTCGAGGAGCGCCCCGATCTGGGGCCCGCCACCGTGCACGATCACCGGCCGCAGCCCGATCTGCTTGAGCAGCCCCACGTCCACGGCGAAGGAGGCGCGCAGCGCCGCGTCCTTCATGGCCGCGCCGCCGTACTTGAGGACGATCGTCTTGCCGACGAAGCGCCGCATGTAGGGCAGCGCCTCGATCAGCACCTTCGCCTTGTCGATCGCGTCCTGGACCAAAGCGGCGGCCTCCCCTGCCCTCGCGCTAGGCGCCGCGCTGCCCGGCCTCGCGGCGCACCTGCGCCACCTCCTCGATCGACTCGACGAGCGAACGGTAGAGGAGCACGTTGCGGACCGCCGCCGAGAGCGCCGCGGCGACGAGCGCGCCGGTGGTCTCGGGGAGCCCGGCGAAGCCCGCGTCGCCGAACACCCGGCACACGCCGAGGCAGCGGCCGCGGAAGCGCAGCGGCAGGAGCCAGAGCGGGCGCGGCGTCCCGTCGGCCGGCGTGTCCACGGCGGCGTCGCAGCGCAGGTCGGCGCCGGCGCCCTCGCTCGCGATCGCCTCCCCGCTCTGGTAGGCGAGCGCGGTGAGCCCCGCGTCGCGCGGCAGCTCGGGGCGGTCCTCGGGGCGGGCCGGCTCGCAGCACTGCGCCTCGCGGCGCAGGCGCCCGCTCGCGGCGTCGAGCAGGTAGACCGCCACGGACGCGGCGCCGAGGCGCCCGGCCACCGCGCCGAGCGCCGCGCGCAGCATGCGCTCGGGCTCGACCTCGGCGGTCATGGCGTCGCACACGGCACGCGCGAGCGCGGCGTCCTCGGACGCACCCGCCGGCTCCGCCGGCGGCTCTGCCACGGCCAGGGCCTCCGCGAGCGGCGGGCTCGGGTCGAGCGCGGGCGCGAGCGGGAGCGCCAGGAGCCGCAGCATCGCCAGGTCCTCGTCGGCGAAGCGCGCGCCGCCCGCGCGGTCGGTGGCGCAGAGCGCCCCGAAGCTCTCGCCGCCCGCGCCGAGCGGCAGGACCGCGAAGGCGCCCGACTCGTAGCGCCCCGGCACGCCCGGGCCGAAGCGGGGGTCGTTCGGCATGTCGTCCACCACGATCGGCTGGCCCTGCGCCACCGCCCGGCCCGCGACGCCGCCCCCGATCGGCACCGGGTCGAGCTCGGCCAGGTCCTTGCGGCCGACCGCGGCCGCCACGGCGAGCCGGTCGCCGCCCGGCTCGCGCAGGAGCACGGAGGTCTTGCCGGCGCCGAGCAGGCGCGCGGCCGCCTCGGCAAGGCGCGCCGCCAGCGCGGCGCGGTCCTCGGCGAGGCCCGCGCCGCCCTCGCCGGCGCGCGCCGCCACGAGCCGCTCCACCTCGCCGGCCAGCGCGCCGAGCCGCCCGCGCAGGGCCCCGAAGCGCCGTGCGAGCTCGTAGGCCTCGAGCGCGCGGCCGACCGAGAGCCGCATCTCCTCCTCGTGCAGGGGCTTCGCCAGGTAGTCGCAGGCGCCGAGGCGCAGCGCCTCCAGCACGTACTCCTGGTCCGTGTGCGCGGAGAGCATCACGACGCGCAGCTCGGGCCGCCGCTCGCGCAGCGCGCGCAGCACCTCGAGCCCGCTGCGGTCCGGGAGCTGGATGTCGAGCACGACCACGCCCACCTCGGGGTCGGCGGCGGCCTCCAGGGCGTCGGCGGCGGTGGCCGCCGTCGCGACCGGGTGGCCGGCGGCCTCCAGGAGCTCGCGGATCGCCTCGCGGAAGAAGCGCTCGTCGTCCACCACCAACACACGGGTGCGGCTCGTCATCCTTGGCATTCCCCCCGGCAGCTCGCGATCAGAGGATGTAGCGCGACAGGTCCTCGTCGCGCGCCAGCGCCCCGAGCCGCTCGCGCACGAAGTCTCCATCGATCACGATCTGCTTGCCACCCAGGTCCGGCGCGTCGAAGGAGACCTCGTCGAGCAGCCGCTCCAGCACGGTGTGGAGCCGGCGCGCCCCGATGTCCTCGGTGCGGGCGTTGACGGCCGCGGCGATCTCGGCGATCGCGCGCACGCCGTCGTCGCGGAACGCGAGCTCGACCCCCTCGGTGGCGAGCAGCGCCACGTACTGGCGCACCAGGGCGTTGTCGGGCTCGGTCAGGATGCGCACGAAGTCGTCCTGGCCGAGCGTCGCCAGCTCGACCCGGATCGGGAAGCGGCCCTGGAGCTCCGGCAGCAGGTCCGAGGGCTTGGCCACGTGGAAGGCGCCGGCCGCGATGAAGAGCACGTGGTCGGTGCGCACGGCGCCGTGCTTGGTCTGCACGGTCGAGCCCTCGACGATCGGCAGGAGGTCGCGCTGCACGCCCTCGCGCGAGACGTCGGGGCCCTGCTTCCCGCCCCCGGCCGCGGCGATCTTGTCGATCTCGTCGAGGAAGACGATCCCCGCCTGCTCGACGCGCCGGATCGCGGTCTCGCGCACCTTGTCGGCATCGACGAGGCGGGCCGCCTCCTCGGCGGCGAAGGCCTCGCGCGCGGCGGGCACGCGCAGCTTGCGGCGGCGGGTGCGGCCCGGGAAGAGGTTGCCGAGCAGGTCCTTGAACTGGACCCCCATCTCCTCGACCCCCTGCGGCGTGAAGATCGAGAGCGAGGGCGTGGCGGGCGCCTCCGCGGTCTCGATCTCGACCTCGCGGTCGTCGAGCAGGCCCTGGCGCAGCATGCGCCGCATCTTCTCGCGCGTCTCGGCGAGCGAGGCCGGCGGCGCGGCCGGCGGCGGCGGCGGGTGCCCCGGCATCGCGAGCGGCGCCGGCGCGGGCACCAGCGCGTCGAGCAGGCGCTCCTCGGCGCGCTCCTCGGCGCGCGCGCGCACGAGCCGCTTCTCCTCCTCGGTCACCATGTGGATCGCGAGCTCGGTCAGGTCGCGCACGATCGACTCGACGTCGCGCCCGACGTAGCCGACCTCGGTGAACTTCGAGGCCTCCACCTTGAGGAAGGGCGCCTCGGCGAGCTTCGCGAGCCGGCGCGCGATCTCGGTCTTCCCGACCCCCGTCGGGCCGATCATGATGATGTTCTTGGGCGCGATCTCGTCGCGCAGCTCGGGCGCCACCTGCTGGCGGCGCCAGCGGTTGCGCAGCGCGATCGCGACCGCGCGCTTGGCCTCGCGCTGGCCCACCACGTAGCGGTCGAGCTCGGAGACGATCTCGCGGGGCGTGAAGGAGCGCAGCTCGCTCACGCGCCGGTCCTCGGGCTCGTCGGGAAGCGGTCGCGGGTCGCGGTCACGGGAGCGTCACCACCTCGATGCGGTCGTTGGTGTAGATGCAGATCTCGGCGGCGATGCCGAGCGCCTCGCGCGCGAGCTCGGGGGCCGGGAGCTCGGTGTGGCGCAGGAGCGCGCGCGCGGCGGCCAGCGCGAAGGAGCCGCCCGAGCCGATCGCGGCGACCCCGTCGTCGGGCTCGAGCACGTCGCCGTTGCCCGACACGACGAGCAGGGCCTCGGGGTCGCCCACCAGCAGCATCGCCTCGAGCCGGCGCAGCACGCGGTCGGCGCGCCACTCGCGGGCCAGCTCCACGGCGGCCCGGCGCACGTTGCCGGGGTGCGCCTCGAGCTTCGCCTCGAGCCGCTCGAGGAGCGCCAGCGCGTCGGCCGCCCCCCCGGCGAAGCCCACCACGGCGCGCCCCTTCGCGACCGCCCGCACCTTCTGCGCGCCGTGCTTCACGACGGCCTGCCCGATCGTCACCTGCCCGTCGGCGGCCAGCGCGAGCCGGCCGCCGCGCAGGACCCCGAGCACCGTGGTCGAGCGCACGTGCTCCCGTCGGCTCATCGACCGGCCCGCCTCCACGTCATGGCGCCCTCCCCCGCGGCCTCACGGGCGCGCCGGCCGCCGCGAGCGCGGGTGCGCGCGGTCGTAGACCTCGAAGAGCCGCTCGGCCGAGACGGCGAGGTAGCGCTGGGTGGTCGAGAGGCTCGCGTGCCCGAGCAGCTCCTGGATCTCGCGCAGGTCGGCGCCCATGTCGAGCAGGTGCGTCGCGTAGCTGTGTCGGAGGCGATGGGGGTGGACGCGGTCGGCCACCCCGGCCGTGGCGGCGCGGCGAGCGAGGAGGCGGCGCACCGCGCGCTCGCCGAGCCGGCGCCCGGCGCGCCCGCCCGCGAGCGAGACGAAGAGGGGCTCCGCCTGGTAGCCCGGCCGGCGGCGCGCCTCGAGCCAGGCGGCGAGCGCGCACCGCGCCGCCTCGGGCAGCGGCACGCTGCGCTCCTTGCGGCCCTTGCCGAGCACCCGCACCTCGCGCGCCAGCAGGTCGAGGTCGCGCACGTCGAGCGCCACCAGCTCGCCGACGCGGAGCCCGGCGCCGTAGAGGAGCTCGACGAGCGCGCGGTCGCGCAGCGCCTCGGCCCGGCCGGCGGGCGCACCCGCGCGCTCCCCCTCGGCGAGCGCCACGCAGTCGTCCACCGAGAGCGGGCGCGGCAGGCGGAGCGGCTGCTTCGGGCCCGCGAGGCCCGCGCTCGGGTCGCGCTCGAGGCCCGCCTCGCGCACGAGCCAGCGGTAGAAGGCGCGGATCGCGGCGAGCTTGCGGCCGAGCGAGGCGGGCTGGAGGCGGCGGTGGCGCGCGGCCAGATAGGCGCGCAGCTCGTCGGCCGTCACCGCCTCGGGGCGCGCCGCCGGGCCCAGGTGCGCGGCCAGCTGCGCCAGGTCCGAGCCGTAGGCGCGCCGCGTGTGGGGCGAGAGGTTGCGCTCGGCGGCGAGGAAGCGGTCGAAGCCGGCGAGCGCCTCGGCGAAGGTCATGGTCCCGCTGTCCCGGCCGCCGCGAGCCACGGCGCGAGGTCCGCGAGCGCGCGCGCGGCGAGGCGCGCGTTGCGCTCGGGGCGCTTCTCACGGCGCGCGCCCGGGACGGGCGCGAGCGGCGGAAACAGCCCCCAGTGCACGTTGGTCGGCTGGAAGCGACGCGGATCGGCGTCGCGCAGGTGGCGCAGGAGGGCCCCGTGCGCGCTCGTCTCGGGCGGGAAGGGCACCGGCTCGCCGCGCACCGCGGCCGCCGCGAAGAGCCCCGCGAGCCCGCCGAGCGCCGCCGACTCGACGTAGCCCTCGACCCCCGCCATCTGCCCGGCCACGCGCACGGCGGGCCGCGCGCGCAGCGCGAGATCGGGGCCGAGCTGGCGCGGCGCGTTCAGGTAGGTGTTGCGGTGCACCGAGCCGTAGCGCGCGAAGACCGCGCCGCCCAGCCCGGGCAGCGTGCGGAAGACGCGCTGCTGGTCCGCCACCCGCAGGCGGGTCTGGAAGCCCACCAGGTTGTAGAGCATCCCCTCCTTGTCCTCGTGCCGGAGCTGGACCACGGCCCACGGCCGCCGCCCGCTGCGCGGGTCCACGAGGCCCACCGGCTTCATCGGCCCGTGCGCCAGGGTCTCGCGCCCGCGCCGCGCCATCTCCTCGATCGGCAGGCAGCCCTCGAAGTAGAGCGCCTGCTCGCAGGCATGGAGCGGCACCGGGTCGGCGGCCCGCAGCGCGTCGACGAAGGCCTCGTAGGAGGCCCGCTCGAGCGGGAGGTTCCAGTAGTCGCCCTCGCCCTCCTCCCAGCGCGAGGCGCGGAAGGCGACCTCGGGATCGACCGAGTCGGCGTAGACGATCGGGGCGATCGCGTCGTAGAAGGCGAGCGACTCCTCGCCGCACAGCGCCTGGAGGTCGCGCGCCAGCTCGGGCGCCGTGAGGGGACCGGTCGCGAGGATCACCTGCCCGGCCGCGGGGACCGCGGGCACGAGCTCGCGGCGCAGCTCGATCCGCGGGTGGGACCCGATCGCGTCGCCCACGTGGCGGGCGAAGGCGGTGCGGTCCACGGCGAGGGCGCGGCCGGCCGGCACGGCGCAGGCGTCGGCCGCGCGCAGCACGAGCGAGCCGAGCCGCCGCATCTCCTCCTTGAGCAGGCCCACGGCGTTGCCGAGCTGGGCCGAGCGCAGCGAGTTGCTGCACACGAGCTCGGCGAGATCCGCCCCGGTGTGGGCGGGCGAGGAGCGGCCGGGGCGCATCTCGTGGAGCCGCACCGCGACGCCGCGCTGCGCGAGCTGCCAGGCCGCCTCGCACCCGGCGAGCCCACCACCGACGATCGTGACGTCCGGGAGCCCCATCGCGGCGCAGGGTAGCGCGTGGGCACGCCCGCGAAGCGCAGGGCTGGGGGCGCTTCAGCGCGGGACGACCCGCAGGCGGCCGGCGCGGTCCTCGGCGACGCGGCCGTCGAGCTCGAGCGCGAGCAGGCGTGCCGCCAGCGCGGCCGGTGCGAGCCCGAGCCGCGACGCCAGCTCGTCGCGCGTGGCGGGCGCGCCGCGCAGCGCCGCGAGGAGCGCGCGCGCCTCGGGAGCGAGGGCCGCCTCGCCGCCGTCCTCGCCCTCCCGGGCGCCCCGGCGCCGGCGCAGCCAGGCCTCCGCCTCTTCGGTACGCCCGAGCGCGCGCAGGACGTCGCTCGCGTCGAGCGCCGGCGCCGCGCCGTCGCGCAGGAGCAGGTTCGGCCCCTCGCTGGTCGGGGCGTCGATCGGGCCCGGCACCGCGAGCACCTCGCGCCCCTGCTCGGCGGCGTGCCCGGCGCTGATCCCCGAGCCGCTGCGGGCGCGCGCCTCGACGACGACGAGCGCCAGGGCGAGCCCGCTGATCAGGCGGTTGCGCAGCGGGAAGTGGTGCTTGAGGGGCGCGGCGCCCGGCGGCAGCTCGCTCACGATCGCGCCCGCGGCGCTCATCTCGGCAGCGAGCGCCGCGTGCTCGCGCGGATACACCCGGTCGGCGCCGCAGCCGAGGACCCCGATCGTGCGCCCGCCGGCCTCGAGCGCGCCGCGGTGGGCCGCTGCGTCGATGCCCCAGGCGAGCCCCGAGACCACGCCGAAGCCCAGGCCCGCAAGCTGGCGGGCGAGCCGCCGCGCCGCTCCGACACCGTAGGGAGTCGCCCGGCGCGCGCCCACGATCGCGACCAGCGGCCCGCCGAGGCTCGCCGGCTCGCCGCGCACGGCGAGCAGCGGGGGCGGATCGGCGAGCGCGGCGAGGCGGGCGGGATAGGCGGGCGCGCCGAAGGGCAGGAGACGCGCCCCGCTGCGCGCGAGCCGCGCGCAGGCGGTGTCGAGGGCGGCGCGGCCGAGGACCGCGGCCGGCGTCTCGCCCGTGAGGCGCCGCAGAGCCGCCACCGGCTCGCCGCGAGCCGCCGCGAGCGCCGCCCGCGCCGCCACCGGGGCGAAGCCGCCGCGGGCCTGGAGGGCCAGCCACGCGTGGACCCGCTCGCGCACCGCCGGTGCGGGGTCGCGCGGGTCGAGGAGGCCCCCCTCCGGCACGGCCGTCTCCCCGGGACCCGGGGCGAGGTCGGGCAGGATGGCGGGACGCCGCGGGCCGCCGCAACGGCGGCCGCGCGTTCACCTCCGGCGGGCGAGCTATTCCAGGCGCTCGCCTCGCGTGTCCCGGAACCAGTCGCCGCGCTCGATCTCGCGCGAGGCATGGGTCACGACCGCGACGGCGCTCCGGGGCTCCGCCGACACCACCACGAGGTTCGCGAGCACGTCGTCCGGGAGCTGGCGCTTCACGCCAAGGTCGGGGTCGAGCGCCGTGTCGCCGGGCCGGAAGGCCACGAGCGGGCTTCCGGTCATCAGCCCGTGCTCGCTGCCGCGGTTCAGGAACACGACGTCCTGCCCGCCGTTGACCGTGCGCGTCGAGCCCAGGAAGGCGATCTGGCCTTCCACCGGCGGCGTCGCGGCCCGCACCGGGATCTCGGCGCTCGGCTCCGTGCGCGGGAGCAGGCGGTCGCCGGCCTGCATCTCGCGCGCGGACTGGCGGATCACCGCCTCCGAGCTGTCCGCGTGGACCGCCACCACCTCCACCCAGCCGAGCCGGTCCACGAAGACGCCCATCGAGCGGTTCGTCTCGGGGTCGTCCACGGTGTCCTCGATGCGCACCACCGTGAAGCGGTCGCCCTTGGCGACCTCGCCCTCGCCGAGGCTCAGGTAGACCGGCATCTCGGCGGAATACCAGTCGTCGTCGCGCGGGCTGCCGAGGATCGAGCCAGCAGCCGCGATCGTCGAGTCGCTCACGAAGCCGATCGCGTCGATCGTCGGCACGCTGACCGTGCCGAGCGGGCCCGAGGCGTCCTCGAACGAAGCGGGCGCCTCGCCGAGCAGGCGCGCGGCCTCCTCGTCCGTCACGCGGCGCATGGCAGTCGGGCTGATCCAGAGCTTGTCGCCCGGGAAGATGCGGTGCGGGTTCGGCACCTCGGGGTTGTCCTGCCAGAGCGAGGGCCAGACCCAGGGCGTGCCGAGGTAGGCGTCGGAGATGTCCCAGAGCGTGTCGCCGCGGGCGACGGTGTGGATGCGCCCGCGCTGGCCCGCGGCGTCGTGGCCGACCGGACCGAGGCGGGGCTTGTGCTTCACCGGCGCCGGCTGCGCGCTCGACTCGCTCGCGGGCGCGGCCGGCGCGCCGGCCTCCGTCGCGGCCGCAGCCGGAGCGCCCGGCGCGGCGGCGTCGCCCTCGGCGGCGGCGCCGGCGGCCAGGCCGAACGAGGTGAATGCACACAGAAGCAGACTCGCGATCCGCATCGAGATCCCTCCCGGGGCGCGCCGGCATCGGCGGCCTAGGGCTCCGACCAGCGGTCGGCCCCGAGGGTCTATCGGCGGCTCGGGGGCGAGCCTGAAGGGCGCCGGCTCAACCCGCCGGGGGGCCCGGGGGAAGGCGGTCGAGCAGGGCCCGGGCGTCGGCGACCCAGGGCGGGGCCGGGATCTCGCCCTCGAAGCCCCGCTCGCGGGCGCTCTTCTCGAGCGCGGCGTAGCCGTCGAGGGCGCGCTGGAGCACCACCCGCGCCTCCTCCGGCTGCTGGTTCGCCGCGTAGGCCTGGGCCAGGTGGAAGCGGACCCAGCCGAGGTCGGGGTGGTCGGGCGGGAAGCCGCTCTCGGCCTCCTTCAGGTAGTCCACGGCCGCCGCCGCGATGCCCTTCTTGAGCAGCACCCAGCCGAGCGTGTCGGTGGCGTTCGGGCTGTCGGGGAGCTGCGCCTTGGCGGCCTGGGCCAGCTCGAGCGCGCGGTCGAGGTCCTTGCCCTGCTCCGCCAGCACGTAGGCCAGGTTGTTCTTCGCGACGGCCAGGCTGTCGTCGAGGCGCAGCGCCTCCTCGTACTGTGCGATCGCGTCGTCCCGGCGCCCCTCGGCCTCGTAGAGGGTCCCGAGGGTGAAGCGCAGCGGCGCCGAGTCGGGCCGCGACTTCGCGGCCTGCTCGTAGGTCTGGATGCTCTCCTCGCGGCGGCCGGAGCCCAGCAGGTAGCGCGCGAGCACCTGGTAGGTGTCCATGTCGTTCGGGTTCATCTCGATCGCGCGCCGCAGCCGCGCCTCGGCGGCCTCCCCCTCCCCGTTCAGGAGCAGCGCCAGCCCCTCGAGGCGCACGAGCGCGCTGTCGTCGGGCTTCACGGCCTGCGCCTTGCGGATGCGGTCGAGCGACTCCGGGATGCGCTGCTGGGCGGCGTCCACCTGCAGCAGAGACTCCAGGATCTCGGGGTGGCCGGGCGCGCGCTCGAGCGCGGCCAGCAGCTTCTCGCGCGCGAGGTCGGGCTTGTTCTGCGCCATGTCGATCCGGCCGAGCGCGAAGTACACCTCGGCGTTGCGCTCGTCGAGCGGGACCGCCTCGAGCTCGACGCGCGCGTCCTCGATCTTGCCGGTGTGGACGAGGCTCTGCGCGAGCAGCACGCGCATGTCCACGGCCCCCGGCCGCTGGCGCAGGATCCGCCGCGCCTCCTCGATGGCCTGCTGGTTCTCGCCGAGCAGCGCGTGGACGCGGGCCAGCAGGATGCGCGCCTCGACGAACTCCGCGTCGAGCTCGATCGCGCGCAGCGCCTCGGCGCGCGCCTGCTGGCGGTCGCCCTGGACCAGCAGCGACGAGCCCAGCAGGAAGTGCGCCTGCGCCCAGTCCGGCCGCTCCTCGAGCGCGCGGCGCAGCGCGTTGACGGCCTCGGCCGGCTTGCCCTCAGCGAGGTCGATCTTGCCGCGCACGAAGAGCGCCTCGGGCGTCTTCGGGTCCTTCGCGAGGACGGCGTCCACGATCGCGCGGCCCTGCGCGATCTTCTCGCCCTGGCCCTGCTTGACGCCCGTGTCCACGAGCAGCTCGGCCTTGCGCAGGCGGGCGGGAATGCTCTCGGGGTCCACCGCGAGCGCCTGTTCGGCGGCCTCGAGGGCGCCCGCCACGTCGCCGTTGCGGCCGCGGTACGCCGACAGGATCAGGTACGGCTCGACCTGGTCGGGCTTCGCCCGGGTGGCCTCCTCGATCATCTGGTCGGCGCGGTCCTTCGCGCCGCGCGAGTGGTAGTAGCGCGCCAGCGCGTAGATCAGGTCGAGGTGCTCGCCGGTGGCCGCGAGGCCGTCCTGGAGCGTCTTCTCGGCCTCGTCGTAGCGCTCGCGCTGGTAGTAGAAGCTCGCGAGCCGCTGGTAGGCGTCGGAGCGCTCGTCCTCCTTCGCGAGCTCGACGGCCTTGCGGTAGGCGGCCTCGGTCTCGGCGTCGCGCGCGCGGTCCTGGGAGAGGAAGGCCCCGAGCTGGAAATACGAGCGGGCGCTCGGGTCCTTCTCGACGAGCTGGCGCAGCAACGGCTCGGCCGCCGCCGGGTCCCCCTTGCGGACCAGGAACCCGGCCAGCGTGCGCAGCACGTCCGCGTTGTCGGGTGCGAGCTCGACGGCCTTCTCGTAGTCCGTCTGCGCCTCGTCGAGGCGCTTCAGGTTCTCGAGCGCGCGCGCGCGGATCACGTAGGCCTCCCAGCGCTCGGGCTCGCGCGCGAGGATCGCGTCCGCCTGCTCGAGGGCCTGGCCGAACTCGTCGTCCCCGCCGAGCAGCAGGAACTGGCCGAGGGCGAGCCGCGCATCGAGGTTCTCGGGGTCGAGGCGGACCGTCTCCTGGAGCTCCCAGTACGCCTTGCGGGCGTCGCGCTGGGCCAGGTAGGCCTTCGCGAGACCGAAGTGCGCGGCGGCGTGGTTGGGGTCGATCTGGAGGGCGTTGCGGTACTCGATGACCGCCTCGTTCGGCTTCTCGTCCTCGAGCGCCTGCTCGCCGCGAGCCATGTGCTCCGCGAGCCGGCTCGCGTCGTCCTGGCAGCCGAGCGGGAGCGCCGCCAGGAGGGCCAGGCAGAGCAGGCTCTGGGCGAGCCGGCGTGCGGCGAACGGGCGAGCGGGAGCGCTCGCGGCCGGCGAGCGGGCGAGCGGGCTCGCGGCAGATGCCTGGCGATCGGAACGGATCATGGGTGCCCTCGGGTCCCCGCGGAGGGCGCGGGGAGCCCGCCTACTTATCCGATGGCGGGTTCCTCTTCAACGCCACCGGGTCCCGGGCACGGCGCGGGCGCCGCCGCCGGGGCGCCCGCGCGGTTGCGGCGCCACGAGGGATGGGTGATGCCCATCCGCTGCACCATGTAGTTGAGCTTGCGGCGGCTCACGCCGAGCAGCGCCGCGGCGTCCTTCTGGACGAAGCCCGTCTTGCGCAGGGCCGCGAGCACGAGCTCGCGCTCGACGTCCCGCAGCGGGAGCCCCGCCGCCGGGATCTCGAGGCGCAGCCCGCCGCCGGGGGGCGCCGGCGCCTCGGGGAGGTCCACGTCGCCCGCCTCGATGCGCTCGCCGTCGGCCAGCAGCACGGCGCGCTCGAGCACGTTGCGCAGCTCGCGCACGTTGCCGGGCCAGCCGTGGCTGCGCAGCCGCTCGAGCGCCGCGGGGGCCAGCGCGCGCAGGGGGCGGCCGAGCTCGCGCGCGAAGTGCACCGCCAGGTGCCCGGCCAGGAGCTCCACGTCGTCGGGCCGCTCGCGCAGGGGCGGCATCTGGATCCGGATCACGTTGAGCCGGAAGAAGAGGTCCTCGCGGAAGCGGCCGCTGCGGATCTCGTGCTCGAGCTCCATGTTGGTGGCGGCCACGATGCGCACGTCGGAGCGGATCGCGCGCGTCCCGCCGAGCCGGAAGAACTCGCGGTCCTGGAGCACGCGCAGGAGCTTCGCCTGGGTGGCGGCCGTCATGTCGCCGATCTCGTCGAGGAAGATCGTGCCGCCGTGGGCCTGCTCGAAGCGGCCGATCCGGGTGCGCTCGGCGCCCGTGAAGGCGCCGCGCTCGTGGCCGAAGAGCTCCGACTCGAGGAGCGTCTCGGGCAGCGCCGCGCAGTTGACCTTCACGAAGGGGCCGTCGGCGCGCGGCGAGAGCCCGTGGATGAGTCCGGCCACGAGCTCCTTGCCGGTCCCGGTCTCGCCGGTCACCAGCACGGTCGAGCGCGAGGGCGCCACCTTGCGGGCCATCGTCACCGCGGCCTCGAGCGCGGGGCTGCGCCCGATGAGGTTCTCGGGCGCGAAGCGCGCCGCGCGCTCGGCGCGCAGGCGCGTCACCTCGCGCACGAGGCTCCCGTGCTCGAGCGCCTTCGCCACGCGCAGCTCGAGCTGCTCGAGCTCGAAGGGCTTCTGCACGAAGTCGAAGGCGCCACGCTTCATCGCCTCGACGGCGGTGTCGATCGTGCCGTAGGCCGTCATCAGGATCACCGCGGTGCGCTCGTCGCGGGCGCGCGCGGCGCCGAGCACGTCGAGGCCGCTCGCGCCCGGCAGGCGCAGGTCGGTGACGACCACGTCGTAGGGGAGCCGGGTCGGGTCGCCGAGCCGGAGCAGCGCCGCGTCGCCGCCGGGCTCCTCGTCCACCGCGCCGAAGCCGTCCGCGAGCGCGCGGGCGATGCCGCGGCGCAGCGTGTCGTTGTCCTCGACGACCAGCAGGCGCGCGGGGCGCGCGGTTCCGGAAGGGTCGCTCATGCCGGCGTCCTCATGACCTGCGCTCGCCGGCGGCGCGCGGCGCGCGCCCTTCGGGCGCTTGCAGCGGGAGCCGCACGTGGAAGACGGCGCCGCCCGTGGCGTCGCTGCCGAGCTCGAGCCGGCCGCCGTGGCCCGCCACGATCTTCTGGGCCTGCGCGAGGCCCACCCCCGAGCCCTCCTGCTTGGTCGTGAAGAAGGGGTAGAAGATCCGCTCGCGCAGCTCCTCGGGGATGCCGGGCCCGCAGTCGGCCACGCTGAACACGATCTCGGGCTCGCGCAGGGTCCCGGCGTCCACGTCCTCGCCGCGCTCGACGCACACCGCGAGGCGCAGCCAGCGCGGGTCGGACTTCGCGCTCTCCATCGCCTCCATGGCGTTCACCATCAGGTTCGTGAGGACGCTCTCGAGCCGCTCGCCGTCGGCGCGCAGGGCGGGCAGCGCCTCGGCGTAGTCGCGGGCGACGTCGCCCGCGAAGGGCACCCGCGCGCGCGCCTTCGCGAGCGACTCCTCGAGCAGCTCGATCGGGTCCACCTCGTCGCAGCGCAGCGCCACGGGGCGCACGAACTCGAGGCTCTCCGTCACCGTCGCGGCCGCGCGGCGGATCTCGGCCGCGAGCTCGCTCACGAGCGCGAGCTCCTCGGGCTGCTCGGCGAGGCGCCGGCGCAGGAGCCCGGTCAGGATCTCCATCCCGGCCAGGGGATTGCGGATCTCGTGGGCGAGGCCGGCGGCCATCTCGCCGAGCGCCGCCAGGCGATCGCGCAGCCGCTCCTGCTCGGCGCTGCGCTCGTAGGGGGTGAGGTCGCGGAACTGCAGGAGGGCGCCGCGGACCGCGCCCGCCTCGTCGCGTACGGCCGCCACCGTGAAGCCGATCGTGGGGCCGGGGCGGCCGGGGCGGCCGATCAGGGCCAGCTCGGCGCGGCCCTCGGGCTCGGCCCCGCCGAGGCTCGCGAGGAGGCGCTCGGCGACGGCCGGCTCGCCCGCCAGGGCCTCCCGGCAGTCGCGCCCGAGCGCGTCGGCCGCGCTCGCGCCGGCGCAGCCGAGCAGGCGGTGGG
The DNA here is from genome assembly GCA_035063765.1 of Deltaproteobacteria bacterium. Taxonomy (NCBI): domain Bacteria; kingdom Pseudomonadati; phylum Myxococcota; class Myxococcia; species Deltaproteobacteria bacterium. The sequence continues at coordinate 2,112 of JAPSFT010000035.1, read as the reverse complement.
CCGCCTCGTTGAGCGCCGCGATCCTGCCGCGCTCGTCGATCGCGACGAGCCCCGAGCGGATCGACCCGACCAGCCAGCCGGCGTAGCGGGGGTCCTGGGCCTGGATGGGCATGGCGGGGTCATCGGAGGAAGCGCGGCCGGCCCTGAGCACGGAGCAGCCCCGGGGGCCGCCCGGAGATCAGAGCAGCTCGCGGCGCCCCGCTGCGCGCAGCCGGCCGACGATCCGGCGCACGTCAGCGCTGCGCTCGAGGCGCGTCACGAGGAGGGCGTCGCCCGCATCGATCACCGCGAGCCCCTCGACCCCGAGGAGCGCGATCGGCCGCCCCGCCCCCCAGACCAGGTTCCCGGGCGCATCCTCGAGCCAGGCCTCGCCCGCCACCACGCGCGACGCCTTCCCGCCGACCCCGAGCTCGCCGGCCAGCGACGCCCAGCTCCCGAGGTCGTTCCAGTGGAAGGCGATCGGCAAGGTCCACACGCGGTCGCTGCGCTCGAGCACGGCCACGTCGATCGGCAGCGCTGGCGCGCGGCGGTAGGCGCGCGCGAGCGCCGCGGGCGCGGGGCGCCCCGCGGCGCGCAGCGGCGCGAGCGCGCGCGCGAGGGCGGGCTCGTGGCGCTCGATCTCGGCCAGGATCGTGTCCGCACGCCAGGCGAAGATGCCCGCGTTCCACAGCCACGCGCCGCTCGCCAGGTAGCGGCGCGCGCGCGCGAGGGCGGGCTTCTCGGCGAAGCCGCGCACCCGGTGCAGCCCCGGGTGCCGGCGGCCGGCGGGCGCGCCCAGGTGGATGTAGCCGTAGCCGGTCTCGGGGCGGGTCGGCCGGACCCCGAGCGTGACCAGCACGCCGGCGCCCGCCGCCGCGCGCGCGGCGCGGCGCGCCGCCGCGGCGAAGGCGCGCGCGTCCGGGATCACGTGATCGGCCGGCAGCACGAGCAGCACCGCCTCCGGGTGCCGGCTCGCGATCCGCGCCGCCGCGTAGCCCACCGCCATCGCGGTGTTGCGGCCCTGGGGCTCGACCAGGACGCGGCCCGGCGGGAGGCCCGCCTCCTTGCGCAGCGCCGGGGCGTTGTCGGCCGTGCAGACCAGCCAGATCCGCTCGCGCGCCGTGATCCGGCGCGCCCGCTCGACCGTGGCACCGAGCAGCGTCGCGCCGCCCGCCACCGGCAGGAGCGGCTTCGGGCGGCGCCTCCTCGACTGCGGCCACAGCCGCTCGCCGGCGCCACCGGCCATCACGACGACGTGGAGGTCCAGGGCCCCTCCCCTCCGTGCGCGCGCGGGCGGCCTCACGCCCGGCCAACGCCTTCGTAGCGGAACCCCGCGCGGCGGACCGTCTCCGGGGCGTAGATGTTGCGCAGGTCCACGAGGACCGGCTCGCGCAGCAGCCCCTTCAGGCGCGCCAGATCGAGCATCCGGAACTGGTTCCACTCGGTCACCAGCACCACCGCGTCGGCGCCCTTACAGGCCTCGTACTCGTTGTCGCAGAAGGTGGCCGCCGGCAGCACGCGCGCGGCGTTCGCCATCGCCACCGGGTCGAAGGCGCGGATCGCGGCGCCCCGCTGCTCGAGCGCGCGCGCGATGTCGAGCGCTGGCGCCTCGCGGATGTCGTCGGTCTCGGGCTTGAAGGACAGGCCGAGCAACGCGATCGTGCGTCCGCGCAGGTCGCCGCCGAGGGCGCGCTCGATCTTCTCGACCATGCGCTCGCGCTGGCGCTCGTTCACGCGGATCACCGCCTCGATGATCTCGAAGGCCTCGCCCCCGGTGCGCGCGAAGTGCGCCGCCGCGCGGGTGTCCTTCGGGAAGCAGGAGCCGCCGAAGCCCGGCCCGGGGTGCAGGAACTTGGAACCGATCCGCTTGTCGAGCCCGATCCCGCGCGCGATCGCGTGGACGTCGCCGCCGATCCGCTCGCAGTAGTTGGCCATCTCGTTGATGAAGGAGATCTTGGTCGCGAGGAAGGCGTTGGCCGCGTACTTCGTGAGCTCGGCGCTCGCGATGTTCGTGATCACGAAGGGCGTCTCGATCAGGTAGAGCGGCCGGTAGAGGTCCTTCAGGATCGCCACGGCCTCGTCGTCGTCGGCGCCGATCACGACCCGGTCGGGCCGCATGAAGTCCCCGATCGC